>JBMYPM010000056.1:0-2208 GCA_049600275.1 Porticoccaceae bacterium
CAGTCAGGAATGGGTAAGAAGGTTTGCAGGTAACCGACGAAGCCGTTGGCCAGTGCGGCGGCGGATACACAGCCATTGAGAATCACCAGAATGCCAACAAAAACGGCCAGCTGTTTGAAGTTAAAAGCTTCTTGTACGTAGACAGCTTCACCGGCACTTTTTGGAAAGCGGCTGGATAATTCTGCAAAAGCCAACGCGGTAAATGCCGACAACAGTGCTGCAGCGACAAATGAAATCGGGGCCATCATGCCGGCACGTTCGGCAACCTTGCCGACTAAAACATAGATGCCACCACCGATCGTTGTGCCCAGCCCATAGAGGGTGATTAAGGGCAGGTTCAGGGCGCGCTTTAACTGGCGCGTTGAATTGTCTTTATTGGCGATAGGGTTTTTTGTCGATTGCATAGATTTATAGTAGACCAGCTTTGTCGGTAAATAGCTGACCCGCGGGGGGTATAGGTAAAAATATTATTTTTACAGGGTAGGGATAAACGCTTTTTTCGAGTCTTATTAAGTATGCCGGTTAAATGTTTTGAAATGGATTGGCCGCTGGCATAAGCGAAACAGGAGAACAGGGAGCAACTACTAACGACAGGATGGTCGTTAGCAAATGGATGTGCAGGAGACAAGGTGAGTCATAAACCGCAAAACCAAACCCTTAATCTAGAAGCTGGAAATCTAGAGCATGAGAACCTGGAATTGGAGAGACTTATTTTGGATATGACTGCAGCTGGTGCCGGCATCACAAATGCTGAGATAACCCAGCTCTACCAGGACACTTCCGACGAGTTGCGCCGCTTGCTGGTGCGCAAGCTCGGTGATGAAGAGGGCGCTGAGGCACTGGCCCACGATGCCTACCTGAAACTTGTTCGAATTAAACATAACCAGGATGTTGGGGATCTGCGTCGCTATCTGTTCAGTATGGCGGTCAGGTTGGCCCTCAATGTGCTGCGCAAGCGTAAAATGGATAGCCAGTACTATGGCTGCCAGGATGGTTCCCAGGCGCTTTCACGCCAGGATAGTTCGGCCTATAAGGTATTGCTGGATGAGCTCAGACAGGAGTCGTTAAAAGAGAGCCTCTCGCAGTTGCCGGAAAGAACTCGCTATATCTACCTTCTGCACCACTTTAAGGGCATGTCGAAAAGCGATATTGCCGAGCGGCTGGATATCGACAAATCAGTTGTCGAGACCCACGTTGGCTGTGCCGAGGACCAGGCCGCAAAGGCGCTTACTGAATTTGCTTTGATGGATGTCTGAAGTAAGTGATGCTGAAAAGATAAGGGCTGCCTTAAAAGAACTTGAGCCCTGGGCCGATGAGGAGATAAGTCACCTCGAGCGGCAATTTGAAGCACGCAATCAATCTGTTTACTTACCCTACAAGATGCGTTGCCGGATAAGTTTTTTCGGTGGCCTGTTGTGCGGTTTAATTGTTGCGGCAATGCTGTTGTACTGGTTCTATCCGCAAATATGCAGTTGGTCTTAAAAAAAGGAAGGGCTAAAAGCCCCTCCTTTTTAACTGTCTTGCTGTTTAACTTTCGTACTTTTTAGCTTTCGTACTTTTTAGCTTTCGTACTCTGTATTTACCACCACAATATCCACATCCAGAGCGGAGATAACGCGTTCGGCAGTATTGCCGCGGCGGGTTTTTACCAGGCCGGTTTGACCCAGGGTGCCCATTACAACCAGGTCGGCTTTAAGCTTTTTGGCGGTCTCTGCCACAGTTTCATCTGTATAGCCTTTAACCACATGGATATTTTTTGAGGACAGGCCGGCTTCTTTCGCCAGGTTGCCACGGTCTGGGTAGTGCATAGAGTCAATATAGGCGTTGACTACATGCAGATCGGCGCCGTAGTTTTCAGCCAGCCATTTGCCATGGGCGAGAATATTGGCATTAAGCAGTTTTTGCTGGGTGCCAATAGCCTGGAAGTTAACCGCAGCGAGAATCGTTTTGCGCTGCTCTGCTGCGCCGGGACGAACCAGGATCACCGGGCAGGTGGCCTTCTTCAATACTTTCCATTTTGATTCGGAGAAGGTGAAGCGCAGGGCGTTTTTCTTTTTCTTCGGAATCGGCAGCAGAATAAGGTCTGCTCCAAAGCTGTTTGCTGATTTTAGAATTGAGCGCTGCCATTCGCTGGACCAGGATATTTCAATTTTATAGTCCAGACCCTCTTTTCTAAGAGGTGCATGTATCTCATCTTCAAACCATTCA
>JBMYPM010000056.1:2218-7478 GCA_049600275.1 Porticoccaceae bacterium
CTATTTTTAAACAGCGCGTCATTGGTGGCGCGCGTGTCTACACTCTCGCTGTCAACAGCAACAAAGATGTATAGAGTGGGTGATGGAGTGCGGAATCTCGCGGTAATAATGGCGCGCTGCAGGGCGATATGTTCACTTGCGGTAGGGTCAACAACAACAAATACTTTCTCTTGCACAGACATCTTGTCTTATTCCTTTAAAAGTTACTTTTCGGGTTAGTGTGGCTATTGCAGATGGCGGTTATATGACATCGGGTTTAACGTTTCTGCAAATAATAAACTTACTCAGTTTCTACGCTGTGATAGATATTTTGGACGTCGTCCAGGTCATTGAGCATATCCATAAAGCGTTCAAACATTGCCTTGTCGTCATCGTTGTCCAGTGGGGCAGTGTTCTGGGCGATAAACTGGACTTCATCGACTTCGTAATCAATTTCACCAAAGGCTTCGCTAAGAGCGTTTTTGGCCTTGAATGACTCGGTATGAGGGGCAAAAACTGTCAGCATGCCGTCTTCATTCTCAATATCGATAACGTCGACATCGCCCATTAGCAGTGTGTCCAGAACTGTCTCTTCGTCCTGACCGCCAAACCTGAGAATGGTCAGGTGATCAAACATATGGCTGACTGCGCCCTGGGTGCCGATCTTGGTCTTGGTTTTGGTAAAGCAGAGGCGAACATCACCAAAGGTACGATTGGGATTGTCGGTCAGGCATTCGATAATTACCATACAGTTGCCGGGGCCGTAGCCCTCATAGCGTGCAAGCTCAAAGTTTTCGCCCGCGCCACCCTTGGCTTTCTCAATCGCCTTATCAATAACATGGGTTGGAACCTGGTCTTTTTTTGCCCGGTCAATCAGGCTGCGCAGTGCAAGGTTGCCGGCGGGGTCGAGACCGCCAGCTTTGGCAACAACATAAATTTCACGGCCATATTTACTGTACACCCTGGCTTTGGCATCGGATGTTTTAGCCATGGAGTCTTTGCGGTTTTGGTAGGCTCTGCCCATTGTGAATTCCAATTCAGATGGTTAAAACTTAATTCTACAACAGCCTGTGCAATGGGGCATCCCCAAATACGCGGTTAATCGCAACAACAGGGGCTTTCAGCCCCCGGGTTAAACCAGGTTAAACTGGTTTTTAAGGTAGGCAATAATGTCATTGGATTCGTAGAGCCACTCGACGGAATTATCGGGCTTTTCTATCCTCAGGCAGGGTACCTTGTGGCGTCCGCCCTCGCGGGTAAGTTCAGCTTTGATCTCGGCATTATGTTGGGCATCGCGCAGTTCGATATTGAGTGAATGGCGCTTAAGCTCCCTGCGCACTTTGACGCAGAAAGGGCAGGCTTTAAATTGATATATCGACATGCTGGCCGTGGCAGCATCGATCTCTTTTTGCGCGGCGCTATCTCTATCAACACCCCTGGGAGCGGTGATTGCGTCGAGAAGTAAAATAATTCGTCCTAATATCCAGCGGATAAATTTCATTAATAAAATCCAGTTGAGTAATTTTCTATGTATGCCGTTAGTTACGTTTGTTTTGCACAGCTCGATGAAACTAAATCAGCCCCTGTGCCTGTCCGGCAAGCTATCCAGCAATATCAGTTTGTGTTAAATCTAAATAGGGTAGTCGTCCAGAACTGAGCCCAGGCTTTTCTTTAGGGGGTCTAAATGGGCCTCAAAGTTTTTCCACTGGTCGATACCGCCCCGGTATATGGGTTGGCGAACCTGCTCGGAAGAGGGGGTTCGTACCGCGCGCTCGGTTTTGTAGAAGCTTAAACAGGCCTCCTCAAAGGGCAGCCCGCAATAGTCGAGGATGCGACGCACCTGAGTCTCAAAGTCATTGACCACATCTTCGTACTGCACATGAAGTATCTGGTCGGGGAATACGCTCTGCCAGGTATCCATCAGGGACTGGTAGTCATGATAATACTGGCCGGCATCATTGAGGTCATAACTAAAAGCCTGTCCCTCTGCGAATAGCTGTTTGTAACCACTAAAGCAGCAGCCCATCGGGTGACGGCGGGCGTCGATTATCTTGGCGTTGGGCAGCATTAACTTGATCAGGCCAATATGCCGGAAGTTATTCGGCATTTTATCAATAAAGAACGGCGCAGCCTGGCGGTGAACCTGGGTGTCGCGAATATAGGCCTCACCAAACTCGCGATACTTATCTGCATCGAGGGTGTCGAGAATAGTCGGGTATAAATTATCACCAGTCATATTGCCGCCCCTGCGCAGGTCGTTTACCAGCGCCAGTACATTGGGCAATTCGAGGGTGCCATCAACCTGGCTGTGGGATGAGAGTATCTGCTCGAGAAGGGTGGACCCGGCGCGGGGCAGACCTACTACAAAGATAGGGTCGGGGGCAGGGTGGCCAAAATCCTCTCGGTCGCTGACAAACTGATGGGTAAACAGTTGTTTTTGTTGTTCAAATTCCTCAGTCATCTGCTCTGCGGAGTAGCGGCTTTGGGCTTTTTTAGCTTTATTGCCGGCAGCGTAATGGCTGAAGGCCCGATCAAATTTTTCTGCGTCTTCAAAGGCTTTACCCAGGGTGAAGTTGATATATACCCTGTCCATAAACTTCAAGTCATCGCTCTCCAGCTGGGCGAGCATTTTGCCAATATCGGCATCGCTGAATTTAACGGTTTTCAGGTTGGCCAGCGAGTGCCAGGCTTCACCGTAGGCAGAGCTGCTCTCTGTAGCTTTTCTATAGGAGGCAATAGCCTCGTCTGTATTGCCACAGGTTTTTAATGCATGACCTTTTGAGGTAAGGGTTACCGGGTCACCGGGGATCTTGGTAAGAATGCTGTCAAACAGTTCCAGCGCCCTGTCATAGTCACCCATCTGCATACAGAGAACCGCATACAGCGATTCAAAATGGACATTGTCCGGGTTGGCTTTATAGAGTGTCAGCACCTCTGCGTGGGCGGCCTCAATCTTCTGGCGCTTGCGCAGGGCTTCAATATAGTCAACGCGCAGGAGGTCATTTTCCGGTTCCAGCTTAAGGGCGCTCTCGAGTAAAAACTCAGCGTCATGGAGTATATTTAGCTTCATTCCCACTTCGGCGAGCAGTCTCATTGCCTCGACATGGTGGGGCTGCTGTTTTAAGAATTCCCGACAGAGATCCTCTGCATTGGAGAGTTTTCCCTGGGCGATATAGTCCATTGCTGCAATTAATGGCTGGGGCATTTGCAGGACTCGCTGCAGGTGGGGCTTCAATCTAATCGCCTCGGCCTCTCGCCCTTGCTTTAACAGTATTTCAATCTGCCTGCGCCAGCTTCCCTGCAGTGAAGGGTTGGCATGGGTCGCCCGGGTATACAGATGCAGTGCTTGCTTTAGATTGCCCTTGGCGCGATAGATATGTCCCTCTTCCTGCAGCCCGCGGCCAAAGCTTGGAGCAATTTTCCGCAAGGCTTTTAGCTGCTGCAGGGCCTCGTCCAGTCGATTGAGATACCTCAGGCAAACGGCACTGTAGTAGAGTGCATCAATATCTTCAGGTTGCGTATCTAACGCCGCCGAGAGGACTGTAAGCGCCTTTTCAAAGTGCTTGTCGCGCATCAATTGTTCGATCTGGGTCTTGTCTTGCTGATTCAAAATACTTTTCCTTGGGCAAAAAATATGCCCCTAAAAAGGGGCATATCGATTCTAGCATTTAACAACTGCAGTTAGAAATTGTAAGTCACACGTAAGCCCATAGTGCAGGGTCTTGCGTATGAAACACGCTCTCTATCATTGACGAAGTTACGCGACAGTTCGGCGCGCTCGTCGGTAAGGTTGTCAAGGTACAGTTCGGCAGACCAGGTTTCAGCTGTTACACCGGCGGTCAGGCCTACCATAGTCCAGCCTTGGATCTCGTCGCGATTCATTCGAATAATATCGCTGTAAGATTCGCCCGAATGTGCAATATGCGGCATCACGTGCGCGGTTAGGCCGGAGGACAGGGTCCACTCGTATCGAGCCTGGAGGTTAGCCTGGAATTCCGGGGCAAAAGCCAGGGAATCACCTTTAGCAACATCATCTGTTGGCGTTAGAACCTCAGTAATCTCTGTATCGAGGAAGGATACGCCACCACTGAGCGTCAGACCCATTACTGAATCTGGAGCGAAGATAAAGTCTGCTTCCAAGCCAGTGATCTCGGCATTTGCTGCATTATCCGAGAAGAACAGGTTGGCAATCGATGGATCAAAGATTGTAGTTTGCAGGTTCTCGATCTCGGCGAAGAACGCGCTACCATTGAAGCGCAACTGGCCGTCCATTAGGTCAGTTTTCCAACCAAATTCAAGGTTGGTCACTTCATCCGTCATAAGCTCAAACGGAACAGTGTAGCCGTCAGCATTAGACGCGCCACCGGGACGGTTCAGCAGGCCAGGTCGGAAACCTTCAGAGTAAGTACCGTAAATCAGCACATCCTCACTGGGCGTCCAGTTTAACGTTGCCTTGATAATGGTTCCGCTGGTTTTTGCTTCATCTGGCGCCTTAAGGGCGTTAAGGATACCGGTGATCTCTAAATCACTGATTGCATTGGGCGCATTGGCCACTGAGCCACGTCCAATACTAAAGCTGTCAACAGCAGTTAATTGATCTTTGATTTCATCAAAGGTCACACCATCTTCAAAGGTGATTCGAGTGGCTAACTTACTGTCGCCAATAAAGGTCAGCTTGCCATCACCATCGTATAGATCGGTAATATTAGTACCAAAGGCATCGACATCTGTTCCCTGGAAGAAATTACCAAATGAAGAGTTGGCGCCGCCTTCCATATCAACACGAACGTCGTACCAGCGAGCACCTGCAGTAAATGAGAACTCATCATTTAAGTCAAAAGTGACTTCACCAAATACGCCGACCTGTTCATCGGTGCGCTTGATATCATTTCTGAAGATTGTATCCCTTGGGAAAGGGCCAGCCTGAGACAGGAAGCCATCGTCAAAAGGATAGTTTAAAGGTGAATCAGCACCATCATACAAATTCCAGAAATTAGCCTGGGTCATTCCCGGGTAGCGGAAATCAACGCGTTCCTGTAATTCCAGGTCGCTGTAGAAGGCGCCACCAGTTGCTCGTACCGACTTATCCTGGTCTGTAGTGAAGCGTAGTTCGTGTGTGCTAACGGTAGTTTCACTGTAGCTGGTTACATAGGTATCCGGTGCATAACAGGTGCCCGCAGGAATATTTGATGCATAGCCTGGGTTGTAATAGTTATATTCCGGATAGGTCACTGTGGTATCACAGATATAGTAAGGAAGGTATTGGCCGACAAACAGGTAA
>JBMYPM010000057.1:0-7427 GCA_049600275.1 Porticoccaceae bacterium
GCGGGTCAGGGTTGCCTGGGATAAGAATAATCCAAGCCCCATACCATCGGCCTTATCGGTGACAAAGGCCTCACCTATGCTGGCCATTTTCGTCGGGTCGAGTCCGGGACCATAGTCGCGAATATCAATTGTAGCCAGATCGCCATTCCAGCTGATATCCACATCCACATCGGTGCTTGCGTCTGCAGCATTGTTGAGCAGGTTGAGTATCGACTGGGCGATAGTGGGATCAAATACCGCAATCCTGTCGGTGCAATCCGCATAGCGAATATTGGCTTTAAGGGTAGGGCGCATCAGCTGCCAGCGCTCCACAACCATGGCAAAGTAGTTCTCTACTGACTGGGCTTCAAGCCGGCTGGACTGGGATTGCTCTGCAGTTGTCAGTAGCTGTTTTAAGGTGGTCTTGCACTGGTCAATTTGCTCATTGAGTACAGATAGATCCGGATTGTCTGCACCATCCGCCCTCATCTCATCGACAATCAGCTTCATGGTGTTGAGGGGAGTGCCCAACTCGTGGGCCGTACCGGCGGCCAGTGTGCCCACTGCTAGTAACTGTTCATCGCGCAGTTGCGCTTCACGTTGCAGGGCAATTTCCTGCTGCTGTATTTTCAGGGCCGAGGCCATACGGCTGATAAAGTAGATAATAATCCCCGCGCTAATCGCAAAGTTGGCCCACATCCCCAGTATATGCAGGCTGTTATCGCCGCCACCATGATGGTGATGGCTCGGGGCAATAGCGGAGATCGGCATATAGAACTTCAGTAGCAGGCTGTAGGCGACCATCGCGGCAAGGGCAACAAAAATACTGTAGCGCCGCGACAATGTGATAGCGGCAATACTGATCGGAATCAGGTAGTAGGAGATAAACGGGTTTGAGGCGCCACCGCTGAAATACAGTAGAAGAGAAAAGAACAGTATATCGGTCAGCAGGTGGGCAAAAAATTCATTGTCAGTAATTGCTAACTGCATACGACTCCGCTGCCAGATTGCCGCAGTTACCAGGGCATAAAAAAACAAAATCAGGCCTATGGCGGTAGCTGGCAGCCCAATTGGGGTTATCAGGGTGAAATAGAGCAGTGCGACAATTTGCCCGAGCAGGGCAACAGTCCTGATTGAGCTGAGGCGAATAAGATTTTGCCGAATCGCTGAGTTGGTCTGCTTGTAGGCATCTTTTGTCATCTGCAAATGGTATCAGAAATAGTCTGTAAAATTGTCCGCAGCGTTGTTAATCGCCTAAAAAACGTTACTATGTGCGCCTTAAAGCGCCAATGTTAAAACACCACCCTTAAAACACCAATGAGTAATTTCTATGCAGCCACTGTCTGATGATCTTCAGGAAAACCTCGACCGCATGATTGTTGAATGCCTGGAAAATGGCTGCGTCTGGGGTTTGCGTGACGAACAGGATAACTGGGCCCTGGTGGGTTCCACGGACAATGAGTCCATCGATGTTATCCCCTTCTGGTCTGGCCGGGAGTTGGCCGAGGCGCTCTGTGATGGCGACTGGGATATCTACCAGCCGGTGGCCATTGAGATGGAAGAGTTTCTCGATGACTGGCTGCCGGGTATGCACAGCGATGTGCTGATGGTTGGGGTTAACTGGAACCCGGACCTCGAGGGCCAGGAGCTGGAGCCACTGGATCTTCTGGAAGAGTTTGAAGCGGAACTGGATTAATCCGGCGAATACTGGAATACCTCTTCCAGTGGTACCTGGAACAGCTGTGCAATTCTAAAGGCAAGCTCCAGGGAGGGTGAGTAGCGACAGGCCTCCAGTGACAGGATAGTCTGCCTGGTGACCCCAACTTTGCTGGCCAGCTGCGATTGAGTCATCTGCCCATTTTCAAAACGCAGCTGTCGAATCTTATTTTCAATTTTATTTTTTGCCACAGGTCTAACCTCGTCGATAGAAGAAGAGCTGGGTGGCCTGTTTAAACAGCGCGGAAATCATCAGTGCAATCAATATAAGATGCATGGCTATGGCGCTGTTTATACCGCTTGTTTGACCAGTTAAACTGCCGGTCTCGCCGATTAATAAAATACCTTCGCTAAGCATAATTATGCCGATTAAAATGCTGCAGAGTATGGTTAAAGAGTAGTAGCCAAGGGCGTTACCCCTGGACTCAATCGCCAGGTCTCGCTCATCTTTCTGTTCAGGGTTCTCACGGGCAAACAGTGCGTAGAGGATAATACTGGCGACGACAGAGAGGATAATCACATTCATTACCAGTATGCCCATCTCGTAGCTGGCAATCTCCGTCCATCCAGAGAGCCTGTAGCTGCTATAGAAGTAGTAAAGTGAAACCACTGCGGTGATAGTAAATTCAATCCAGATATTTTTTTCCCGTGCTGATATATCCATGTCCAGGCTCCATTAGTCAGAATATTTTAGAAAGGGTAATGTATAAAATATCTTACTTCGTGTAAAGTATTTCTTACATTAGATGGCCTCGCCTTGACCTTGTGCCAAAACCCATTAGTATGCGCGGCTAATTCAGCCTACTAAGCATAAGCAGATCACTATGTTTCTCGAGCATTTTCACAGTTCAAACAATAATAATGTAACCATTAGTGCCGGGCAGGGTAGTAGTTTCGCAAAAACTATCAGCAACGATTTCAATCCGATCCACGATCCCGACAGTAAGCGTTTCTGCGTTCCGGGTGACCTGCTGTTTGCCCTGGTATTGGGGCGTTACGGTATCAGTGAAAAAATGAGCTTTAACTTTTCCGGTATGGTTTCAGCGGATACCGAGCTGTGCTTTCCCGAGTCTCCCGGTGACCATTTCGAGATTGTCGACGGTCGTGAAAAGTCATACCTGGAAGTGTCTCGCAGTGGGCAGGTATCAAAAAATGCCTCGGCAATAGAGAGCCTGACAAAAAATTATGTCTACTTCTCCGGCCAGAACTTTCCCCACCTACTGGTGCCGATCATGGCCGAAAACAATATTATGATTAATCCCCAGCGCCCGCTGGTTATCTACGACTCGATGTCATTGCAGTTTGATACCCTGGATTTAGAGGAGCCGACTGTTGAGCTGGCAGGCCATCGCTTTAAAGTTGAAGGCAAGCGCGGTGAAGTGCAGTTTGATTTGTGTTTGCTGGATCAGGGAAAACAGGTTGGCAGTGGCATGAAAACATTGATTCTCAGTGGCCTTCGTGAATACGAGCAGAGCGCTGTAGACACAATGGTGAGAGACTACCAGGCCAGCAAGGATCGCTATCTGGAACCCGCTTAAATAGCGATCTTCACTTTACCTAAGCATATCTTTCAAGAAACGACCGGTATGTGATGCCTTGACTGTTGCCACAGTCTCCGGTGTTCCCTCGGCAATAATCTGTCCTCCACCAGAGCCACCCTCCGGACCCAGATCAACAATCCAGTCTGCGGTTTTAATCACATCAAGGTTGTGTTCGATTACCACCATAGTATTGCCCTGGTCGCGCAGTCGATGAAGAACGGCCAGAAGCTGTTCAATATCGTGGAAGTGCAGGCCGGTGGTCGGCTCGTCGAGGATATACAGGGTTTTTCCAGTATCCCGCTTGGAGAGTTCTTTCGACAGCTTGATACGTTGGGCTTCACCGCCTGAGAGTGTTGTCGCAGACTGGCCCAGCTTGATATAGGAGAGGCCGACATCCATCAGGGTCTGCAGCTTTCGCGCGACCGCCGGAATGGCATCGAAAAATTCACGGGCATCTTCCACTGTCATATCCAGCACCTGATGAATATTCTTTCCCTTAAAGTGAATATCCAGTGTCTCACGGTTATAGCGCTTGCTCTTGCAGACATCGCAGGGCACGTAAATATCGGGCAAAAAGTGCATCTCGACTTTGGTTACCCCATCACCCTGGCAGGCTTCGCAACGACCACCTTTAACATTAAAGCTAAAGCGCCCGGGGCTGTAGCCTCGTGAGCGGGCTTCCTGAGTGCCGGCAAACAGTTCACGAATCGGTGTAAAGATACCGGTGTAGGTGGCCGGGTTTGAACGGGGTGTTCGACCAATGGGGCTCTGGTCAATATCGATACATTTGTCGAGTTGATTGAGTCCGGTAATAGTTTTGTGGGGCGCAGACTTTAGGGTGGTAGCCTTGTTTAGTGCCACTGCAGCCGCTGGATAGAGTGTCTCGTTTATCAGGGTTGATTTACCGGAACCGGATACACCTGTGATACAGGTAAACAGACCAATTGGGATCTCCAGGTCTACATTCTGCAGGTTATTGCCGCAGGCACCGGTGACATGGATGGATTTACCTTTACCCTTGTTACGCTTCTCTGGCACCACGATGCCGCGTTTGCCGGAGAGGAATTGTCCGGTAACCGAGTTGGGATTTTTTTGAATCTGCCTGGCGGTGCCCTCGGCAACCACCTTGCCACCGTGCACGCCGGCACCCGGGCCTATATCGACAATATAATCGGCAGCGGCAATGGCCTCTTCGTCGTGCTCAACAACAATTACCGTATTGCCGAGATCGCGCAGGCGAATCAGGGTTTTTAGCAGTCGTTCATTATCCCGCTGGTGCAGGCCGATAGAGGGCTCGTCGAGAATATACATCACCCCGACAAGGCCGGCACCAATCTGGCTGGCCAGGCGGATACGCTGGGCTTCACCACCAGACAGCGTGTCGGCACTTCGGTTTAATGAAAGATAGTTAAGGCCCACATCGACCAGGAAGCGAAAGCGCTGTTGAATCTCTTTAATAATCTTTTCGGCGATCTCGCCCTGGCGGCCCTCTAGCTGAAGCTGGTCAAAGTAATCACAGCATTCACCTACAGGCATACAGACAATATCTTCCAGTCTTTGATTGTCGACAAATACATGACGCGCGGATTTGCGCAGCCTGGTGCCATCACATTCCGGGCAGTGGGAGCTGGTCATATATTTGGCCAGCTCTTCACGTACCGAGGTGGACTCGGTCTCCCGGTAGCGGCGCTCCATGTTATTGATCACACCTTCAAAGGTGTGCTCGCGGCGGAACATGGTGCCGCGGTCATTGACATAGCTAAAGGTAATCTCTTCGTCGCCACTGCCATAGAGTACTTTCGACTGGTGTTCTTCAGACAGATCCTGCCAGGGCGAATCAATATCAAAATCGTAATGGGCAGCCAGCGAGGAGAGCATATTGTAGTAATACAGAGTGCGTCGATCCCAGCCGCGAATGGCGCCCTCGGAGATTGAGGCCTCCGGATGCTGGATAACCCGATCTACATCAAAAAACTGTTTCATCCCCAGGCCGTCACAGCTCGGGCAGGCGCCAACCGGGTTGTTAAAGGAAAACAGTCGCGGTTCAAGTTCATTGAGGCTGTAGTTACATACCGAACAGGCAAACTTTGCCGAAAACACCTGGTCCGGCTTGTCTTCGTCCATGTAGCTGATTGCCGCCAGTCCCTCGGCGAGGGTAAGGGCGGTCTCAAAGGATTCAGCCAGGCGCAGGCCCATATCCGGTTTGACCTTAAAGCGATCGACCACAACTTCAATATCGTGCTTTTGCTTTTTATTCAGAGCTGGCGCTTCATCAAGATCGCAGACCAGGCCATCAATCCTGGCGCGAATAAAGCCCTGGCGGCGCAGGCTTTCGAACAGGTGGAGGTGCTCACCTTTGCGGCCTTTAACTATGGGGGCGAGAAGCATCAGCTTGGTATTTTCCGGCATGGCCAGCACCTGGTCGACCATCTGGCTGACCGTCTGTGCCCTCAGTGGCTCTCCGTGGTCCGGGCAGCGCGGCTCGCCGGCGCGGGCAAACAGCAGGCGCAGGTAATCGTAGATCTCGGTGATGGTTCCCACCGTCGAGCGCGGATTGTGGGAAGTGGACTTCTGTTCAATGGAGATAGCGGGAGAGAGACCCTCAATATGATCTACATCGGGCTTTTCCATCATTGACAGGAACTGCCTGGCATAGGTGGACAGGGATTCTACATAGCGGCGCTGCCCCTCGGCATAGAGTGTGTCAAAAGCCAGTGATGACTTGCCGGATCCGGACAGGCCGGTAATAACAATTAACTTGTCACGAGGAAGGTCGAGATCAATATTTTTGAGATTGTGGGTTCGTGCGCCACGTACCTGAATGGAATCCATTGAGAAATCTTTTGCTTGAGTTAAGCTGCCAGTTAAACGATCGATTATAGGCCGCAGTTAGCCGTATCGCCAAAGTGAATTTTAAATTTACCTAACATGTACGTGTGTAGAAGTTGTCCAGACTGAAATATAAAAAAATAAATGAATTAAAAGCTAAACCCGCCGATAACCAATTGCACTGATACTCAGCGCTGTTACTATAATCGCCTTGTCAATTAATCAGATACGACCTTGAATAATTCCACTGTTTTTTCCCCCATAGAGAAGCGCGCGACATTCTCCCTGGCCACCCTTTACGGCTTTAGAATGCTCGGTCTGTTTATGGTGCTTCCAGTACTCGCGCTGCATATCGATGGCTACAGTGGTGCTTCGCCCCTGTTGCTGGGGGTGACACTGGGAATCTATGGCCTGACCCAGGCTGTGCTGCAAATACCGCTGGGATTACTGTCGGATAAAATTGGCCGCAGGCCAGTGATTGTTGGCGGGTTGGTGGTGTTTATTATCGGCAGTGTTATCGCCGCCAGTGCAGAGAGTATTACCTGGTTGATTATCGGTCGAGCAGTGCAGGGTGCGGGTGCTATTGCCAGCACATTGATGGCCCTGGTCAGCGATTTAACCAGTGAAGAGAATCGCACAAAATCCATGGCAGCCATAGGCGCAAGTATTGGCCTGTCTTTTATGCTGGCGATGATTCTAGGTCCCGCTATTTCGACGGCTATGGGCCTGGCGGGCATCTTCTGGGTGACTGCACTCCTCGGGCTAATTGGTATCGCTGTATTTCTCGGGGCTGTCCCGCGGGCGATTTCGGTACAGCATAACCGTGAGACCCTGACCGATATCGGCCAGATGGGAAGACTTTTTTACGCGCCAAATCTATGGCGCCTGAATGTAGGTATTTTCACCCTTCACCTGGTTCTGATGGCTGGCTTTGTTGTGATTCCAACAATCCTCACTGAGGAGATGGGCATTTCCGGCGACAGTCTCTGGTGGGTCTACCTGCTGTTGATCGGGGGCGGCTTCTTTGCCATGTTGCCGGTGATGATCCTGAGTGAAAAATACCGCCGCCAGAAGTACAGCTTTGTTGCCGCCGTGGCCATTATGGCAATACTTATGTCTGTGCTCAGCGTTTGCCGTGGCAACCTGTTAACCGGTTTTCTGTTATGGCTGTTTTTTGCGGCATTTAACCTGCTTGAAGCAATGTTGCCATCCTGGTTGAGCAAGGTCTGCCCAGCCGGCCAGAAGGGCACTGCTATGGGTATCTATTCCACCAGCCAGTTTCTCGGTGCCTTCGCCGGGGGTATTCTCGGCGGCTGGAGTTTACAGCAGTTTGGAATTGATGGGTTGTTTGTTTTACTGTCA
>JBMYPM010000058.1:0-7392 GCA_049600275.1 Porticoccaceae bacterium
AAGCCGGCCACTGCGCTGGTTAATCTCGAGCAGCCGGTTTCGATCCCGGTGAATTTTGGCGAATGCCATTTCGAAACAGAGATGGCGGTGTTGATAGCTGAGCCCCTGACCTGTTGCACTGAACAGCAAGCGGCAAGTGCTATTGCCGGTGTGGCGGTGGCCCTGGATTTAACCCTGAGAGAGTTGCAGTCGGCGCTCAAGGAAAAAAGCCTGCCCTGGGAAAAGGCCAAGGCCTTCGATGGTGCCTGCCCAATATCGGCATTCACCAGTCTGCAGCATATTGCGGATTTACAGAATCAGCAGATTCAGCTGTGCCAAAACGATGTGCTGCAACAGGATGGCAACAGCGCCGATATGCTGACGCCGGTATTGCCACTGCTGGCCTATATCAGCCAATTTTTCACCCTCACGCCCGGTGATATTGTGTTGACCGGAACGCCTGCGGGCGTCGGGCCGCTGGCTGCGGGTGATAGCCTGGATATTTCTCTGGGCGATATAATTAATGTTCAGACAAAGGTTGTTGGAAGAGACTGATATGACATTGGAAAAAGGTATCTACAGACATTACAAAGGCAACCTCTACGAGGTTGTCGATGTTGCCCGGCACAGCGAGACGGAGGAGTATTTGGTGGTTTACAAAACCCTCTACGGCGATTTCAGCACCTGGGTTCGTCCACTGGATATGTTCCAGGAGACAGTTGAGGTGGATGGCCAGCAGGTTGCCCGTTTTGCATTTGTTGAGTCATGTGATTAAGAATGCTGTTTATAGCTTCCGGTGTCGCTATTCCCGACAGTGAGATTGAGTTTACCGCGGTTCGCTCTCAGGGGCCGGGTGGCCAGAACGTCAATAAGGTTTCATCGGCTATTCATCTGCGTTTCGATATAAAACAGTCTTCTCTGCCGGATGTTTTTAAGCAGCGGCTGTTAAAGATCAGTGATCAACGTATCTCCAAAGAGGGAATTATTGTTATCAAGGCGCAGACCACTCGCAGTCAGGAAAAGAACCGCGCCGAGGCTCTGGAACGATTGCAGCAGTTGTTGATGCAGGTTACCTATACGCCTAAAGTACGCCGCCCAACGCGACCTACGAAAAGCTCGCAAAAACGCCGTATGGATAAAAAAACCCGGCACGGAAAACAGAAAGTCCTGCGCTCCAGGGTATCCCCTGATTCATAGCGCCGTTAGGTATCCCGGTGTTGGCGGTGTAAACTGCGCCAATTCCAGTTAAGGGTCAGCCCCATGTCAGATTCTCAAAGTCACCCCTTCGATAGCCTGGGCCCGGACCTTCTAATAGATGCGGTTGAGAGCTTGGGTTTTGTCAGCGACGGGCGTTTCCTGGCACTAAACAGTTACGAGAATCGCGTCTATCAAATTGGCATCGAAGACCAGGCGCCGATGATCGCCAAGTTCTATCGTCCCGGACGCTGGACTCGCGAACAGATTCTCGAAGAGCACGACTTTTGCTACGAGTTACTCGAGCAGGAATTGCCAGTGGTTGCGCCATGGAGAAATTCCCAGGGCAGCAGCCTCAATAACTATGCGGATTTCAGCTTTGCGCTCTACCAGCGCAAAGGTGGTCGCGCACCAGAGCTGGATAATCTCGACAACCTTTTTATTCTCGGCCGTTTGATGGGTCGCATTCACGGTATAGGTGCGACCCGGCCATTTGAACACCGTCCGCCGCTAGATAGCCAGGGCTTTGGCTGGGACTCTTATAAACTGATCAGCGAGCAGTTTATTCCCAGTGAATTGCGCCCGGCCTACGACAGCCTGGCGCTGGATATTTTGCACAGGATCGACCAGGTTCTTGAGGACTACGGCCCGGTTAAGCGCATTCGTGTCCACGGTGATTGCCACTCGGGCAATATTCTGTGGCGCGATGACAACCCCCACTTTGTCGACTTTGACGATACGCGCATGGCGCCGGCAATCCAGGATTTATGGATGCTGCTCTCCGGCGACCGCCAGGAGCAGACGTTGCAGATGGCTGAAATTGTTGAGGGCTACAATGAATTTTATGAGTTCGATATTCGCGAGCTAAAGCTGGTTGAAGTGCTGCGCACGTTGCGGATTATGCATCACAGCGCCTGGATTGCCCGGCGCTGGTCAGTCCGGCATTTCCCCGGGCGTTTTCATGGTTTAACTCACCGCGCTATTGGAGCGAGCATATTCTCGAACTGCGAGAGCAGTTGGCGGCGCTCAATGAACCGCCGATAGAGTTGATGGGCTAATTTTAGCTGCTAACCTTACCCGCTATTTTTACCAGCTGTAGTTAACCCCAATAGTCAGCTGGCTATCTGACTTCTCTGTTCCCGCGGCTGGTTGGTTGTCGTAAATCCATTCCAGCTTTAGTTCGGTAAACAGGTTTTCTACCAGCGGTACTTTCAGGCCCAGGTCGGCTCTCAGGTCCGAGTCTTTTAAATCTGTCAGGGCGATAAATATCTGGTGGCTGTGGAACAGCTCAATATTATTGAATACCCTGGTG
This sequence comes from Porticoccaceae bacterium, assembly GCA_049600275.1. GTDB lineage: Bacteria > Pseudomonadota > Gammaproteobacteria > Pseudomonadales > Porticoccaceae > HTCC2207. The sequence continues at coordinate 2,486 of JBMYPM010000058.1, forward strand.
CGGTAGTCGGCGGCCCAACTCCAGGTTAGGCGACGGTCTGAGGTCTGGTCTTCAAAGTCCTCACTGATCCACAATAAACCGGTCTCCGCCGACAGGGCGGTTAACTCGGATTCCCAAAACTGCCGACCCAGTGCGCTGCCCACAGCATAGTACTGGTCGATGGCTCTCTCTTCATTGGCGCCAAATGCGACACCATTTTTCCAGAACCACTGCTCTTGAAAAAACCAGTCTAACCCGTAGCCAACAGCATACTCACGATTTGGCGAGGAACCATTGAGGCTGTGAGTTTCATAATTGAGATTCGAGCGATGGCGAAAATCCCCCTCCCGCCAGGCGACACTGCTGTCAAAGTCCCAGTCCTCACGTTCCTGGTTGCCGCTGGCATAGGCGCCGGTAAACGACAGGCTGCCGTTATAGGTGTTGCCAAACACTTCCGCCGGCTGTTCGCCGAAGGGTTCGCCATCGATGGAGGCAACCTGTTCCAGGGCAATAGTCAGGGGGCCAAAGTTGTCTGAATGCCAGATCACATGGCTGTCAGTCTGCTCACTGAGCTGGCCCTGGATTAAATCACCATTGATCAGGGCAATTTGGTTTGCAGAGACGCTTGTCGCCAGAGCGGCCATCCAAATAAAAAGATATTTCGTAGAACTTCCATATTGCATTACTGCCTCCAGAAAAATAAAAAACAAAAAGTGCGAATTGTTTGGGTTGGGCTATTCTACAGATTTCATTGAGATGATCATTAGCAGTCGAAATTTACTATATCTTTCTAGTGGTTAATCAGTAGAATGCCGTTCCATGGACATTGGCCAATTGCCGACCAACATTATTAAAGTTATTGAAGAGTTTGAGGAGAGAAAAATGAGCGAATTTCCGACAGAGTTGAAATATGCCAGCAGCCATGAATGGGCCAGGTTGGAAAGTGATGGCAGCGTAGTTGTTGGAATTACAGATCATGCACAGGACGCTCTGGGCGATGTTGTTTACATTGAGCTGCCTGAAATGGGTGCCAGTGTTGATGCTGGGTCTGAAGTTGCGGTTATCGAGTCGGTAAAAGCGGCCTCAGATATCTACTCTCCAGTAACGGGTGAAGTGGTCGAGATCAATCCCGCCCTGGAAGATGAGCCAGAGACAGTCAACAGCTCGCCCTATGCAGATGGCTGGTTATTCCGTGTAATGCCATCGGATATGGGCAGCATGGAAGATTTGATGGATGCAGATAGCTACGCAGCTTCCGTCGAAGAGTAATTCTGCCTGGCAGGTCTAAAGAAGAGCTGCCAGCGTGCCGATTAAGCCCCGATTAATGTCGGGGCTTTTTTGTGGGCATCGCGATCAGTAGAAAGGTCAGTCTCGCAGCGAGATAATCGGCCACTGTTTATCCTGTGCTTTTTCTCGCAATCGGTCACAGGGGTCGACCGCAACCGGATTGTCCACTTCGAGAAGCAGCGGCAGGTCGTTGGCGGAGTCACTGTAAAACCAGCTGCCCTCAAGGGTTTCAGACTGCTCCTGCAGCCATTCCCTAAGGCGAATCACTTTGCCCTGCTGGTAGGTGGGGGTGCCGACAACCCTGCCGGTGTAGCGGCCATCGGCAATTTCAGGCTCCGCCGCCAAAAGTTCTGTAACCCCAAGGCTGTGGCAGATAGGTTCGACAACAAAGCGATTGGTTGCGGTGATAATCAACAGTCGATCACCTGCCTGGCGATGCTTTTTCAGCAGTGCCTGGGCCCTGGGCAATTGCATGGGCGCAATTACCTGCTGCATAAATTTTGTATGCAGTTCGCGCAGCTCTGTCATGGGTATCTCAGCAAGCGGGCGCAGGGAAAATTCCAGGTAGGCAAAAATATCCAGGCAACCAGCGACATAATCAGCGTAGAATTGGTCGTTGGTTTTTTGGAACAGCTGCGCATCGACGCGCTGCTCGGCAACGAGAAATTCGCCCCAGCTGTGGTCGCTGTCGCCAGCTATCAGGGTGTTGTCCAGGTCGAATATAGCGAGAGCCATGGAATTGTGTCCGGTTGAGTTTCTATGCACGGCAGGATAACCACGCAGCTCTTTTGTCTCAAGAGAAAATTGCCGCGACTCCCAGACTATGGAACAATAAGATTAAATAAAAAGGGTAATTTACTTTGGTTGATAAGGATGGTTTTCGCTCAAATGTCGCTATTGTGATCGGTGATGGCAATGGCAGGTTATTTTGGGCAAAGAGACTCGGGCAGACGGCCTGGCAATTTCCCCAGGGCGGTATTGATCGCGGAGAGACTGTCGAAGATGCTCTCTATCGTGAGCTCTACGAGGAGGTGGGTCTCGAGTCTGGGGATGTCGAGATTATTCAGCGATCAAAAAAATGGCTGAGATACCATATTCCCCAACAGATGCAGCGCAAACATTCAAAGCCTCTCTGTATAGGCCAGAAGCAGCGCTGGTTTTTCCTGCAGATGAACTGCGACCCCGATAAAGTTCGCTTTGATACCAGTGGAACCCCGGAATTTGATGACTGGCAGTGGGTAAATTACTGGTACCCGGTGAACTCTGTTATCTCTTTTAAACGAACCGTTTACCGCAATGCCCTGCAGGAATTTTCTGCTGCAAATGCCCGCCTGCAAACTATTCAGCAAAAGGCTGTTTAATTATGCTCGCGTCATTGCGCAATATAGTCCAGGAGGTCAACAGCGCCCGCAGTCTCGGTGAGGTGCTGAGTATTATCGTCAAGGAAGTGCGCGCGGCCATGCAGGCCGATGTCTGCTCCGTCTATTTATTTGATGAGTCCGACCAGCGCTACGTACTGATGGCCAGTGAAGGTCTGCGCAGTGAATCGATTGGCAAGGTGCGCCTGGGGATGCGCAAGGGCCTGGTAGGCCTGGTCGCCGCCAAGGAAGAACCGCTCAATCTTGAGAACGCCGACAAACATCCCAACTTCGCGTATTTTGAAGAGACCGGTGAAAGCCCCTATCACTCTTTTCTCGGTGTGCCGATTATTCATCACCGCAAGGTGTTGGGGGTTTTGGCTCTACAAAAGGAAACCCTGCGAAAATTTGGCGACGAGGAAGAGGCCTTTGCTGTCACTGTCTGTGCCCAGCTGTCTGGCGCCATAGCCCACGCCGAGGCTACAGGTGCCTTGCGCCAGTTGGCGTCAGCGGGTCGCGGTAAAAGTCGCGAGGCAGTATTTCGCGGGATTCCCAGCTCACCGGGGGTTGGAATAGGTCGCGTGGTACTGGTTTCCGACACGGCGGACCTGGCCTCTGTGCCGGAGCGCTTTGCCGAGGACACCACCGCAGAGATCGGAATTTTTCGCACCGCGCTAAAGGCGGCTAAAGAGGATATGCGCAATCTGGGTGAGGGCCTGGAGAGCAAGCTTAGCTCCGAAGAGATGGCGTTGTTCGAAGTCTATATTCGCATGCTCGATGACCGCTCGCTGGGTGGAGAGGTAATCGCAGCCATTATTGCCGGCCAGGCCGCACAGAGTGCCTGGAGTTCGGTGATCCTCAAGCATGTGCGTACCTTCCAGAAAATGGATGACCCCTATCTGCGCGAGAGAGCCGCAGATGTTAATGACCTGGGTAAACGGGTTTTGGGTTACCTGCAGCGCAACGAGAAAAAATCCCTGCCCCTGCCGCGACGAATAATTTTAGTCGGTGAAGATCTCTCAGCATCTGCACTGGCCGATATTCCGGTCAATCAGTTGGTGGGGGTTGTCTCTGTCAAAGGCTCGAGCAACTCCCATATGGCAATTGTTGGTCGCGCGCTGGGCGTGCCTACAGTGATGGGTGCCGTGGATCTGCCCTGGGCCGAGCTGGAGGGCCACGAGCTGATTATTGACGGCTTTAGTGGCGATGTGATCAGCCGTGCCAGCCGCAGCATGAGGCGCCTTTATGTACAGCGCCAGCGTGAAGAAAAGCAGCTCGCCAAAGATTTGGAAAAGCTCCGCGATATTCCCTGCATTACCCCGGATGGGGTTCCGTTGTCGCTGTGGATGAATACCGGCCTGCGCCAGGATATTGCCATATCCCTGAAAAGCAGTGCCGAAGGGGTTGGCCTGTACCGTACGGAAATACCATTTCTTATGCGCTCCAGTTTCCCCACCGAAGATGAACAGACAGTAATCTATCGCGAGCAGCTGCAGGCTTTTGCTCCCCAGCCGGTAACTATGCGCACCCTGGATATTGGCGGTGACAAGGATCTGCCCTACTTCCCGATCGAAGAGGAAAATCCGTTTCTGGGTTGGCGTGGAATTCGCATTTCCCTCGACCACCCGGAGATATTCCTCGCCCAGATCCGCGCGATGTTGCGAGCCAGTGAAGGCTTGAATAACTTGCGTATTATGCTGCCGATGATCAGCAGTGTGCCGGAGTTGGACCGCGCCCTTGAGCTGATTGATCGCGCCTACGACGAACTGTTGCAGGAAGAGGGCTACAGTATCCAGCGGCCAGAGGTCGGTGCCATGATCGAAGTTCCAGCGGCGGTCTACCAGGTGAAAGAGTTGGGCCGGCGGGTGAACTTCCTGTCAGTGGGTACCAATGACCTGACCCAGTATCTGCTCGCGGTGGATCGCAATAACCCTCGCGTGGCCAATCTCTATCACGCCCTGCACCCCTCGGTGTTGCGCGCCTTGAAAGCAATCCATGAGCAGGCGACTTCGGTTAACTGCCAGATCAGTGTCTGTGGTGAGGTTGCCGGTGATCCCCTTGGGGCAGTCGTGCTGCTCGGCCTTGGCTATGAAAACCTGTCGATGAGTGCCAATGGCCTGCTAAAGGTTAAATCCATGCTAAACCAGGTATCCAAGGCTGAAGCGCGCACCCTGGCCAGGCGTGCCCTGCGTATGTCGGATACCAGTTCTGTGTCGGTATTTCTCTCCGATGCCCTCAATCGGCCCGAGCTTTCAAAACTCTATCGACCGGTGCTGGTCGACA
>JBMYPM010000059.1:0-7360 GCA_049600275.1 Porticoccaceae bacterium
CTCGTCGGGCTCATAACCCGAAGGTCGTTGGTTCAAATCCAGCTCCCGCTACCAATTTCTACGTTGTAGAATAAACCGATACAAATATGCTTTTGTAAGATTTAGTTTGTTTGGCTATGCTTGCATTAGTTCAGTGGGGAATGGAGTCTCGCTGTCGCAGTTTTTTAAATAGCTGTGCCAGTTTCCACTACAAAATTCGCGTCGGGTCCGGCGCAAATCGAGGAGCCCCATTTTGGGGCTTTTCTTTAGATGTTAATAAATGGGCCTATGGCCCATTTTTTGTTTGTCAGGAGATGCCAATGGCTGCGGCCGACAGCAAATTACGCGAATTACTGCAGCCGGTAGTTGAGGCATTGGGTTGTGAGCTCTGGGGTTTAGAGTTGCAGTCCGGCGGTAAACGCAAATTATTGCGAATCTATATAGATAGTGAAGACGGCATAGGTGTCGAGGATTGCGAGAGAGTCAGTAGACAGTCAAGCAGTATCCTCGATGTTGAAGACGTTATCAGTGGCGAATATGTTTTAGAAGTCTCGTCCCCTGGTATGGATCGACCACTCTACGAACTTGCTCAGTACGAGAAGTTTAAGGGTGAGGATATCACGCTTAAATTGCGTTTCCCTTATGATGGAAGACGCAATTTTAAAGGTCGTCTGGTGGATATTGATGGCGATGAAATAGTTTTGGTGGTTGCAGATACCGAGTATCTGTTTCCGATTGAAGGAATCGACAAGGCCAATGTGGTGCCGAGATTCTGAGGCATGTGAGGTTTGAACAATGAGTAAAGAAATTTTAATGGTTGCTGAAGCCGTATCCAATGAAAAGGGTGTGGATCCAGAAATCATCTTTCAAGCGATTGAGCAGGCACTGGCTACAGCGACCAAAAAGCGCTACGAAGAAGGTGCCAATATTCGCGTGGTAATCGATCGCCAGACCGGCGATTATGATTCTTACCGCTGGTGGGACGTTGTCGCCGATGACGAGATGGCCGAGCTGGGTACTCAGTTCACCACCGAGGAAGCTCACGAGAAAGATCCTACTTTAGCCGTTGGCGATACCTACGAAGAGACTGTAGAAAATATTGCCTTTGGCCGTATTGCTGCGCAGACCGCCAAGCAGGTTATTGTTCAAAAGGTAAGGGACGCAGAACGCGAACTGATTGTTAACCGTTTCCGTCACCGCATCGGTGAAATGTTGAACGGCACAGTCAAGAAAGTGACCCGCGACCATATTATTGTCGACTTTGGTGAAAATGCCGAAGGCCTGCTCCCTCGCGAAGAGCTTGTGGGCAGAGAGATATTCCGTATCAATGACCGCACCCGAGTGATTTTGACCAGCATCCGTGAAGAGACCCGCGGGCCGCAGTTGTTAATCTCTCGTGCAGCGCCGGAAATGCTGGTTCAGCTGTTCCAGATCGAAGTGCCGGAAATCTCTGAAGGGATTATTGAAATTAAAGGTGCAGCTCGCGATCCAGGCCAGCGCGCCAAGATTGCTGTGAAGAGTAAAGATGCCCGTATCGATCCAGTTGGTGCCTGTGTGGGTATGCGCGGTGCGCGTGTTCAGGCAGTGTCTAACGACCTCGACGATGAGCGCATTGATATTATTTTGTGGGACGATAACCCGGCTCAGCTGGTTATTAACGCTATGGCGCCCGCGGAAGTAGAGTCGATTGTTGTTGATGAAGACAGCCACTCTATGGATGTTGCAGTCAATGAAGAAAATCTCGCTCAGGCCATTGGTAAAGGCGGTCAGAATGTTCGCCTGGCCTCTGAGTTGACCGGTTGGACAATCAATGTGATGACCCTTGATGAGGCGAAAGAAAAGCAGCATGAAGAATCATCCAGCTTTATCGGCAGCCTGATGACGGCGCTGGATATTGAAGAAGATATTGCTATCGTATTGGTCGAAGAGGGTTTCACCAGTCTCGAAGAGGTTGCCTATGTGCCACTGGAAGAGATGAGTGACATCGAAGGTTTCGACGAGGATATCGCTGAAGAACTGCGCGCTCGCGCCAAAGATGCCCTGCTGACCCAGGCATTGGCGAGTGAAGAGCAGTTGGCCAACGTTGCGCCGGCAGAAGATCTGCTGACAATGGATGGCATGAATGATGCACTGGCAAATACTCTGGCAGGTAAGGGTATTGTCACCATGGAAGACCTGGCCGAGCAGGCCGTAGACGATCTGATGGATATAGATGAAATGGATGAAGAGACCGCTGCAGCATTAATTATGACAGCGCGTGCACCATGGTTTGCAGACCAGGGTGAATAATTAATCGGGGTGCAATAGAGGACAACCGATGGCTCAAGTTACAGTAAGTGAACTGGCAAAAACCGTAGGCGCATCTGTCGATCGTTTGCTTATGCAAATGAAAGAGGCAGGGCTTAACCATACAACTGAAGATGCTGCGGTATCTGATGAAGAGAAGCAGACTCTGCTGGCCTATTTAAAAGGCCTGCATGGAGAGAGCGCCCGCGAGCCGAAAAAGATAACCTTGCGACGCAAAACGCTCAGTACCCTGAAGTCTGGCAACCGCAAAACCGTCAATATCGAAGTTCGCAAAAAGAGAACCTACGTCAAGCGCAGCGACGAAGAGTTAAAAGCTCAGGCTGAAGCAGAGGAGCAGGCGCGCACTGAAGTGCCGGCACCTGCAACTTCATCGCCGGTTGATGATATTGAATTAAAACGCCAGGCGGCTACCCAGGCGCGCCGCAAGGCCGAGGAAGATTCCAAGGCCAAGGTAGAGGAAGATGCGCAGAAATTAGCAGAAAAAGCCGAAGAAGAAGCTCGCAAAGCAGCAGAAGCTGTAGCCGCAGCTCAGGCTGAAGAAGCGAAAAAGCTTGCCAAGCCAGCGCCAGCCGCCCCAGCACCTGAGCCCGCCCATGAGAAGGGCCGTCGCCACGGCAAGCCAGTTGACGACGATGAAGATAAGGTCGGTAAAAAGGCCAAGAAGCCGGCTGGTAAAGGCGGCAAGAAAAAATCTCGCATGGTACTGAATGATGTTGACGATTCGTCGAGAAAGACCCCTCGTCTGCGTTCCGGCAATGCGGCGCCGCTAAAAATGGACAACAAGCACACCTTCCAAAAGCCGACTGAAAAGAAAGTTTTGGATGTGCAAATTCCTGAAGAACTCAGTGTGGGCGATCTCGCCCAGCGCATGCTGACTAAGTCAGGTGTGGTTGTTAAGCAGCTGATGAAAATGGGTGTGATGGCTTCAATCAATGAAGTGATTGACCAGGAGACCGCCTTTTTAGTGGTTGAAGAACTCGGCCACAATCCGGTTGCGGCGAGTAATGAAACTGTTGAAGACGAGCTGACCAAACAGTTCGAAGAACTTGCCAGCGAAGGTGGTGAAGAGCCGCGAGCGCCGATTGTGACCGTTATGGGTCACGTCGACCACGGTAAGACATCGCTGCTCGACTATATTCGAAAATCCCGTGTTGCCTCCGGTGAAGCTGGTGGTATTACCCAGCATATTGGTGCCTATCACGTGGATACGCCAAAGGGTATGGTGACATTTCTCGATACTCCTGGACACGCCGCGTTTACCGCTATGCGTGCCCGCGGCGCACAGAGTACCGATGTGGTTATCCTGGTAGTGGCCGCGGACGATGGTGTAATGCCCCAGACTGAAGAAGCGGTGCAACACGCACGCGCAGCTGGTGTTCCCATTGTTATCGCCATTAATAAAATGGATAAAGAGGGTGCTGATCCCGAGCGTGTCACCAATGAGCTGGCCGCTAAAGATGTAATTCCTGAAGAGTGGGGCGGCGACACCCAGTTTGTCAAAGTCTCGGCGCATACTGGTGATGGTATCGACGAGCTGCTCGAAGCTGTATTGCTTCAGGCAGAGCTGCTCGAATTAACCGCCCCGGTAGATGTTCCGGCCCGCGGTGTGATTGTTGAATCCCGTGTCGACAAGGGTCGTGGTGTGGTTGCCACTGCACTGGTTCAGCAGGGGACATTGCGCAAAGGTGACTTTATGCTTGCCGGTGAGAGCGTCGGTAAGATCCGCGCTATGACCGATGAAGCGAAAAAGCCCGCTGCTGAAGCTGGCCCGTCAATTCCTGTAGAGATACTGGGTCTCGACGAAGCGCCCAATGCCGGTGATGAGTTCTTTGTGGTTGCCGATGAGCGCAAGGCCAAAGAAATTGCCGACTTGCGCCAGGCCAAAGCCCGTCAGGAGCGTATGTCCCGACAGCAGGCGGCCAAGCTGGAAAATATGTTTACCGATATGGGTTCAGACCAGGTCAGCAAGCTCAATCTGGTGGTTAAAACCGATGTTCGCGGTTCACTTGAAGCTATTACAGCGGCACTTAATGACTTTGCCACCGATGAAGTGGCGGTAGATATAGTCGCTTCTGGTGTCGGCGGTATTACCGAATCCGATATCAACCTGGCACTGACCACTGGCGCAATTGTGCTCGGCTTTAATGTGCGTGCCGGCGGTACCGCCCGTTCATTGGCTGAGAAAGAGCAAATCGAAGTGCGTTACTACAGTGTTATCTACAACCTTCTCGATGAAGTGAAGCAGGCCCTCTCCGGTATGCTGGCACCTGAGACCAGGGAAGAGATTGTCGGTATCGCCGAAGTGCGCGATGTATTCCGCTCACCGAAGTTTGGCGCTATTGCCGGCTGTATGGTCACCGAGGGTGTTGTCTATCGCAACAAACCTATCCGTGTCTTACGTGACGATATTGTTATCTACCAGGGTGAACTGGAATCCCTGCGTCGCTTTAAAGACGATGCACAGGAAGTTCGCAACGGTATGGAATGTGGTATCGGTGTTAAAGACTACAACGATGTTAAGCCCGGCGATCTCATTGAAGTCTATGATGTCACTGAGGTTAAGCGCTCGCTGTAAGCATTCGAGCCTGAAGCTACTATGCCAAGAGAATTTACTCGCGCGGAACGCGTATCAGATGCAGTCCAACAGGAAATATCTGTACTGATACGCGACGAAGTGCGCGATCCCCGGGTGGGAATGGTCAATATCACCGACGTTGAAATCAGTCGCGACCTCGCCTACTGCAAAATCTTTGTTACCTTTGTTGAAGATCGCGATCAAAAGCAGATCGATGAAGGTATTGAAGCACTTAATGGTGCCTCCGGTTACCTGCGTAAATTACTGGCCTCAAGCATCAAACTGCGCATTGTCCCGAAATTGACCTTTTATTTTGATGAGAGTGGCCGTCGTGGCCAGCACCTCTCCGCGCTGATCGACCTGGCAGTGTCTAAACAAGCGCCTGCGGACAACGAGGAAAGCTGAGTTTGGCTCGCAGACGCAAGCGCGGTCGTTCAGTCAACGGTATTTTCCTGCTCGATAAGCCCCTGGGTCTATCTTCCAATCACGCCTTGCAGCGTGTCAGGCATCTATTTGATGCCAATAAAGCTGGACATACCGGCGCACTGGATCCCCTGGCTACGGGTGTATTGCCAATCTGTCTCGGGGAGGCGACCAAATTTAGTCAGTTTCTACTCGACTCTGACAAAGGTTATCGCAGTACTTTCTCGTTGGGCCTGCGCACCGAAAGTGGCGACTGTGATGGCGAAGAGGTTTCGCGGGTAGATGCGTCAGGCATTACTCTGCAGCAAATTGAAAAAGCCGTTGAGGCATTCAGGGGTGAAATCCAGCAGGTTCCCTCAATGTACTCGGCGCTAAAACACAATGGCCAGCCGCTGTATAAGTTGGCGCGGCAGGGAATAGAAGTAGAGCGCGCTGCACGAACTATTACTGTCTATGAGTACAAGATTTTGGACTTCCGGCCCGGCCCGGTCGCCGAGCTGGATGTTGAGGTGCGCTGTAGTAAGGGTACTTATATACGTTGCCTGGCAGACGATCTGGGCCAGATGCTTGGCTGTGGGGCCCATGTCAGTGCATTGCACCGTACCCTGGCAGGGCCCTTTTATGAAGCTGACACAGTCTCACTAGAAGCTCTACAAGAGATGCGCGAGGGCTGCGAGCCAGAGCAGTTGGACTATCTGTTAAAGCCAATGGATATAGCTGTTGCCGACAGAATGGCCGTGGAATTGAGCAAAGATGTCGCCGCATACTTCCAAATGGGACAGGAAGTATTGTCAACACAGGCCTTTCGCAATGGACAAGAAGGCGATATAGTGCGCGTCTTTCGCGAAGGCGGTGCTTTTCTGGGTGTAGCTACGGTTACCGAAGAAGGCAAAATAGCCCCGAAAAGACTGGTTGTTGAAGATTAATAGCCGAATAAATTTAGAGGAACTCTGTTTTAGGGTTCCACATTAGGTTGTCTGTAAATATGCGCGGGCATCCTGAATTTTATTAATTCGCATATTGGAGAAAGTATCATGGCACTGAGTGCAGAAGAAAAAGCAGCTATCGTAGCTGAGCATGCAACTTGTGAAAACGACACAGGTTCCCCTGAAGTCCAGGTTGCACTGCTAACCGTAAACATCAACAAGTTGCAGGACCACTTTGGCGATCACAAAAAAGATCACCATTCACGTCGCGGTCTGATTCGCATGGTTAACCAACGCCGCAAACTGCTCGACTACCTGAAGAGCAAAAATATTGAGCGTTATAGCCAGCTGATTAAGAAGCTTGGTTTACGTCGATAAGTGTTCTCGGTGCGGCTCCCTCAAAAGGGGCCGCATTTGTCTATCTAGGGCGATGAAATAGTGGCCTGAAGTTGAATAAACTGAGAACCTAAAACTAACTGTCTGACCCCTGACCCGAGATTCGTTGATCGAGTTACTGATGCATATCCAGAGGGTATTTATCAGTAACCCGAGCAGCGATAAGAGTCAGAGCGAAGACGCTAAATGGTAAAAATACCAAGGTAAAATATGAATCCTTTAATTAAAAAGTTTCAATACGGTAACCACACCGTAACACTGGAGACTGGCCGTGTAGCCCGACAGGCGACTGGTGCAGTACTCTGTTCTGTGGATGACACCACCGTACTCTGTACAGTGGTTGGCGCCCGTGAAGCCAAGCCGGGAATGGATTTCTTCCCGCTGGCAGTTCACTATCAGGAAAAAGCCTACGCCGCGGGTAAAATTCCCGGTGGCTTCTTCAAGCGTGAAGCTCGACCAAGCGAAAAAGAGACCCTCACTTCGCGCCTGATTGACCGTCCTATTCGCCCCCTTTTTCCTGACGGCTTTAAAAACGAAGTACAGGTCGTCTGTACTGTTGTCTCCGCGGAAAAGAATGTAGACCCGGATATTGCCGCCATGATCGGTACCTCAGCTGCCTTGAGCATCTCTGGTATTCCTTTTAATGGCCCTATTGGTGCAGCCCGAGTTGGCTTCAGCGAAGAGCAGGGTTACCTGCTCAACCCAACCTACAGCGAACTGGAAGAGTCGTCGCTGGATATGGTGGTAGCAGGTA
>JBMYPM010000060.1:0-7329 GCA_049600275.1 Porticoccaceae bacterium
CTGGGCACTGGAACACCCGGACAAACTGGCAAACAGTATTGTTATCGCCTCATCGATGAAGCTTTCGGCACAGAATATCGCCTTTAATGAAATAGCCCGACGGGCAATTAAATCTGACCCGGATTTTCACGCAGGCAATTACCTGGAAAACAACAGCCTGCCGAAACACGGCCTGGCTCTGGCGCGGATGATCGGCCATGTCACCTATCTATCCGATGAGCTGATGGGCCAGAAGTTTGGCCGCGAACTGCGCTCCGGGACTTTCTCCCAGGGTGAGGCCGCGCCTGTCGAATTCCAGATTGAGAGCTACCTTAACTACCAGGGCGATAAGTTCTCCAGCGGCTTTGATGCCAACGCCTATATTTTGATTACCAAGATGCTCGACTACTTTGACCTCTCCCGGGAGTATCAAAACAATCCGGTCGAAGCATTTAGTCATGCAAAATGTAATTTCCTGGTGGTTTCTTTTAGTAGCGACTGGCGCTTCTCGCCCCAGCGCTCGCGAGAAATTACCGATGCCCTGATTGGCGCCGGCAAAAATGTCTCCTATGCTGAAATTGAATCCGATCTCGGTCACGATGCCTTTTTACTGCCAAACCCGCGCTACGAAAAAGTGCTTGGCAACTACCTGAGTGGCATTGCCGACCAGCTGGAGGGCAATAGCCAATGAACCAAAATATCAGCTTTATCAGCAGCTGGATAAAAACCAGCTCGCGCGTTCTCGACCTTGGCTGCGGCGATGGCAGCCTGTTGGCCAAGCTGAAAAAACAGCGCAATATCAGCGGCTATGGTTTGGAGATAGATCCCCAGTCGATCAATCAGTGTATCGCCAAGGGGGTCAATGTAATTGAGCAGGATCTCAACAAAAGCCTGGAGAATTTCCCCGACAACAGCTTTGATACAGTGATTATGACCCAGGCGCTGCAAGCCATGCGCTACCCCCACCTGGTGCTTGACGAGATGCTGCGGATTGGCAGCCAGTGCGTGATCACATTCCCAAATTTTGGCCACTGGCGGGCTCGCGCCTACCTGACCCTGCGGGGTCGTATGCCGGTGACCAAGCAGCTGGCCTACCAGTGGTATGACACTCCCAATATTCACTTCTTTACCTACAGTGATTTTGAGGCCCTCTGTCGTGAGCGCAATATCAGTGTCTTGCGTAAACAGTTTATCGGTGAACATTTTCCTGATCGGCTACTCAAAAATCTATGGCCTAACCTGTTTGCTGAAACCGCGGTTTATCATCTCAGCAAATAAGCGCCCGGAGCTGGCAGCGCAACATACAGACTAAAGTGCCGCTAAACTTAGGAGACTTACCTAACAAGAGGCTCATCCAATAAGAGGCTCACTATGGAGGATCAGACCAATGAAATATTTAATTATACTCTGCTCGCTTGTTCTCAGCCTGACTGCCCAGGCGGATCAGCACAATTACAAAAATTACGGCGACCACAAGATTTTCTTCAGCGCGTTTAACAGTACCTTTATCGACCCGGATATTGCCGTCGCCAACAAAATTGTCCGCGGCAAAGACAAAGGACTGGTTAATATCGCGGTGGTTTTAGAAACCGGCACCGGACAACATGCGATTATCTCGGGAAATGTATTCAATATTTTTCAGATGAGTCAAAAGCTGGAATTTTTTGAAGTGCGCGAACAGGACAGCGTCTATTACCTGGCACCCTTTGAATTTGAAAACGAAGACTTTTTAACCTTTAAAATTTCAGTGCAAACCGATCCGGACAAACCCGCCTATCAACTGAAATTCCAGAAAAAAATGTATCACGATTAGAATGTGTCACGACTAAACAGCTTTTATAAAAGCTAAGGATTGTACTTTGGACGTTGTATTAGCCAGCAGCAATGCCGGAAAGATAAAAGAACTACAGGATATGCTGGCAGACTTGGGGATGGTGGTTATCCCCCAACAGGAACTGTCTATTCCAGATATCGAAGAGACCGGCCTGTGCTTTGTCGAAAACGCCATACTCAAAGCCCGTAACGCCGCACTGCTCTCCGGTAAACCGGCTATCGCCGATGATTCCGGCCTTGAAGTCGACCTGCTCGATGGCCAGCCCGGCATTTACTCGGCGCGCTTTGCCGGTGAGGGCGCCACCGATAGCAGCAACAACCAAAAGCTTCTCGAACAGCTCGGCGATGCCCCCCTGGAAAAACGCAGCGCCCGCTACCAGTGCATTATTGTCTATATGCGCCATGCCAATGACCCGACCCCGATAATCTGCCAGGGCAGCTGGGAGGGACATATTGCCCTAGAGCCCCGCGGAGAGGGCGGTTTTGGTTACGACCCGCTATTTTATCTGCAGGATCTCGACTGCCATGCCGCCGAGATAGAGAAGGCTCACAAGAACCGCATCAGTCATCGCGGCAAAGCAACAGCGCAGTTGCTCGAACAGCTTCGCCTGAGTATTTAGTCGCCAATGACCAACAGACCACTGCAACTGGATGGTTCGCTGCCGCCACTGTCACTCTATGTGCATATCCCCTGGTGTGTGCGCAAATGTCCCTACTGCGACTTTAACTCCCATGCTGCAGGCCCGGAGATTCCCGAGCAGGCCTATATCCAGCGACTGATTGCCGACTTGCAACAGGATCAACCCCTGGCCCAGGGACGCAAACTGAATTCAATCTTTTTTGGTGGCGGCACACCGAGCCTTTTTTCCGCCGCAGGTATAGGCGAGATTGTCTCCGCTGCGGAAAGGATTATCGGCTTTAACGAGGCTATAGAAATCACCCTTGAAGCCAACCCCGGCACCTTTGAGCAGGAAAAGTTTTCCGGCTTTCGCAGCGCCGGGATCAATCGATTGTCTATCGGCATCCAGAGCTTTAACAGTGCTCACCTGGAAAAACTTGGCAGAATTCACAGTGGCGACCAGGCCCTGTCGGCAATTAAAACCGCCCGCCAGGCGGGCTTTGAAAACTTTAATCTCGATTTAATGCACGGCCTGTCCGGGCAGAGCCTTGCCGAGGCAAGAGCCGATATCCAGCAGGCTATAGATCAGGGCGCCAATCATATCTCCTGGTACCAGCTGACCATCGAACCCAATACGGAATTTTATTCGCGCCCGCCCCAGCTGCCGGAAGATGACATCCTTGCCGATATCCAGCAGATGGGCATGGCCCTACTGGATCAGCATGGCTATGGCCAGTACGAAGTCTCGGCCTTTGCCCAGCCCGGCCAGCGCTCTCAGCACAATATTAATTACTGGCAGTTTGGCGACTACCTGGGCATTGGTGCCGGTGCCCACGGTAAGATCACCTTGCCCCAGAAACAGCAGATAATCCGCAGCAATAAAACCCGCCAGCCGGACAACTATCTCTCGAGCGATATACAGACCCTGGCCCGCCACAAACCGATCCCCAGCGAAGAGCTGGCGATGGAGTTTATGATGAACGGCCTGCGACTTCGCGAGGGCGTGCCAGCTGATTATTTTTCGCAGAGAACCGGCCTGCAGGGTTCATCTATTGAACAGCAGGTGCAAAAACTGCAATCCCAGGGTCTGTTGGAGCTGGATAGCCAACAGTTTCGTGCCACACCTTTGGGCTACCAATTTCTAAACAGCTTATTACAGGGTTTTTCCTAAGCTGACCCCTCAACGATTATTTTGTTAGAATTCCCTCATTCTAATAATCGACAAGAACAAAACTATGTCTGACGCAATCGAAAGCACTGGCCCTCTCAGCCAACAGGAGACCGCAAGACTATTGCGCCTGGCCACCTATGCGTCGACCTCCGTGGCAATTTTCCTTATCGGTGCCAAGCTGATTGCCTGGAACGCCTCCGACTCCGTCAGCCTGCTCGCCACATTGATCGACTCCATGCTCGATGCGCTGGCATCAATTATCAATCTAGTCGCCGTGCGCCATGCACTGACCCCTGCGGACAAAGAACATCGTTTTGGTCACGGCAAGGCAGAGGCTCTCGCCGGACTTAGCCAGTCGCTGTTTATTGCCGGCTCGGCTGGATTTTTATTAGTCGAAGCGGGCCGCCGAATTATCAACCCAACCCAGATCGAATCGATTGAACTGGGCATAGTTGTGATGGTGATTTCCATTGTCGCCACCCTGCTGCTACTGGCTTTCCAGCAATATGTGATTCGCAAGACAAACTCCACCGCGATTCGCGCAGATGCCCTGCACTACCGCACTGACCTAATGGTCAATAGCAGTGTTATTGTCGCGCTGGTTCTGGCGAGTATTGGCTTCAATGGATTTGATGGTGTCTTCGCCGCGGCGATTGGTATCTATATTCTCTACAGCGCCCGGGAGATAATTGTCACCTCCTACGACCACCTGATGGACCGCGAACTGCCCGACGAAGACCGGGAAAAAATTAAGGCCTTGGTACTAAAACATCCAAGCGCCAGGGGTCTTCACGACCTGCGCTCCCGCCACTCGGGAACCATGACCTTTATTCAACTGCATCTGGAGCTGGACGACGATTTGAGCCTGCTGGAAGCCCACAGGATTTCTGACGAGGTGGAGGAAAATATCCAGAGTGCCTTCCCCGGATCGGAGATTATTATCCATATCGATCCACAGTCTGTGGTCGGCCACGAAGCAGTGGCCGAGTTTGAAAGTGGTGAAAAGTAAGTGGTTAAAAACCTAATCCTTTTGGCGCAGGTTGCGGTGCAAATAGCGCCTTAAAATCCCCAGCAGTTTTTCCGGCACATGCTTGCGCTTCCACTCACCAGCCACAAAACGATTGGCTTCGCTAAGGGTCGGGTAGCTATAAATCGTGCTGAGCATCTTATTTAGTCCCATGCCATTTTTGATGGCGATAACAAACTCACTGATCAGCTCTCCCGCCTGGGGCCCAACAATAGTCGCGCCGAGAATACGGTCACTGCCCGGGGCATTGAGTACTTTAACAAAGCCCTTGGCATCGTTATCGGCAATCGCTCGATCCAGGTCTGAGAGATCGTACTGAGTCACCTCGACAGCAATATTCTGTGCCGCCGCCTCGCGCTCATTAAGACCCACTCGCGCGATCTGTGGATCGGTAAAGATCACCTGTGGAATCACTCGGTAATCGACGCGGAATTTTTTAAATCTGCCGAGCAGGCCATTAACCACCGCATACCAGGCCTGATGACTGGCCGCATGGGTCAATTGATAGGGGCCGACCAGGTCACCACAGGCGAGGATATTCGGGTAACAGGTGCGCAGATATTCATCGGTGACAACCGTGCCATTGGCATGCAGGGGAATTCCCAACTCCTCAAGACCAAAGCCACTGGTATTGGCTGCGCGGCCAATAGCCACCAGCACGCGATCAAAGGCTATCTCAAGATCATCCGCCTTATCAGAAGCCAGGGAAACCGAGCCGCCTTCTTGATAGCGGGCAAACTCTTTCGCAGCATAGCCGGTGAGTACCTGCACACCTTCGGCACTCAGGCTATCAGCCATAAACTCTGCCACATGCCGATCGTCTCGGGGCAGCAGTTGTGACTGCATCTCCACCAGTGTTACCTGTGAACCCAGGCGCTGAAATGCCTGGGCCAGTTCGCAGCCAATGGCGCCGCCACCGACAATCAGTAGGCGCTGGGGCAATGTATCCAGCTGCCAGAGGTTTTCCGAGGTCAGGGGATCCACCTGGTCAAGCCCGGGAATTGGCGGCACTATGGGTCTTGCGCCAGTGGCGAGAATAATTTTTTCCGCACTTATCTGACGACCATCAACCTCAACCACCCAGGGAGAAATCAACCGGGCATGGCCAGAGACACAGTCCACACCCAGGCCGGTGTAACGCTCCACAGAGTCATGGGGCTCAATGGTTTTAATCACTTCCTGAACGCGACCCATCACCTTTTGGAAATCCACCTCGGGGGCCGCCACATTAATACCCAGCTGCGCTGCCTTTTTAATCTCCGCCATCGATTTGGCCGCGCGGATTAATGCTTTGCTCGGCACACAGCCGGTATTTAAGCAGTCACCACCCATCTGCTCTTTTTCAATCAGGGTCACTTTGGCCTTAAGGGTTGCGGCAATATAGGCGCTGACCAGGCCGCCACTCCCGGCACCTATAACAACCAGGTTGGTGTCGAATTTCTTTGGCTTCTTATAGCCGCGGTAGCGTTTGCGCCGCTCCAGACTGCGCATAAGGCTGCGGGCAATAAACGGAAAGATCGCCAGCAGCACAAAGGAAAATATTACTTCGGGGGTGAGGATGCCCGCAGCGGAAAACTCTTCAATATTGCTTAACGAGGCACCGGCATTGACATAGACCAAAGTTCCGGCAAGCATGCCCAGCTGACTGACCCAGTAAAAAGTCGCGGTTTTGATCGGGGTTATTCCCATCACCAGATTGATCATCCAGAATGGAAAAATAGGTATCAGTCGCAAGCCGAAGAGATAGAACCCGCCCTGTTCAGTGACCCCCTTGTTGAGGGTGCTAAGGTGGCTGGAGAATTTCCTCTGCACCCAGTCGCGCAGTAAAAATCTTGAGACTAAAAAGGCCAGCGTGGCGCCGATTGAGCTGGCGAATGAAACCAGCAGTGTTCCCGTCCACAGGCCGAATACCATACCGCCAATAATCGTCAGTAGTGCGGCACCGGGAATAGACAGTGCTGTGGCAGCCACATAGACAGAAAAATAGATCGCCGCAGTCAACAGCGGCTGCTGTTGGTAAAAATCACGGAAAAAGTCTACCGACAGATAACGCTGGCCATCCAGGGCAATATAGGCCCAGAGCAAACAGCCTATTGCCAGTAGCAGTGCGATTTTTTTAATCAATTTATATGCCCCTTTTATTGGCCCCTGAGCAGATCTCACCATTAGAGGCTTACCCGATAACCTTTATCCAGCTGCGAGTCTATTTTGTAGTTAGTGGTAAGATAAAAAGATCATCTTTTTTGCATTGAGACTCTGGTGCAGTGAATGGTAACATGAGTCTAATAAAGCCCTTATAATAAAAACCTTATTAACACGGAGACCAACTTATGAGCGACGCTATCGTTCACACCACAGACGCAAGCTTTGAAAGCGATGTACTTCAGTCAGATGTCCCTGCACTGGTAGATTTTTGGGCAGCCTGGTGCGGTCCCTGTAAAATGATTGCCCCACTCCTAGACGAGCTGGCCGACGAATACGCCGGTCGCGTTAAAATCTGTAAAGTCGATGTAGACAGCAATCCGGAAACAGCAGCAAAATTTAATGTTCGCGGCATTCCAACTCTGCTGGTGTTTAAAAATGGTACCGTTGAAGCGACTAAAGTCGGCGCCCTGTCAAAGGCCCAGCTGGTCGAATTTGTCGACAGCCTACTATAAGTTTTTTAAACCGCTTTTTTTAAATTGCTAAAAAAGTGGCGAA
>JBMYPM010000061.1:0-7290 GCA_049600275.1 Porticoccaceae bacterium
GAGCGCTCCCTGGCTGATGTTTATACCGCCGATCATGGTCGCGATATAGGCACAAAGACCACGAGTCATGGTGCGCACCGTGCAGATATAAGAATTAAAGTTGATGGCCAGGCTGCTGCCGACCATCTCTCGAGAGGGCAGACTAAGCTTTTGGTTTATGCGCTTAAGTTGGCGCAAGCTAGTCATTATCGAGAACATACGGGGGAATCTTGTCTTTTCCTTTTGGATGATCTGCCCGCTGAACTGGACTATCAGCACCGTGGGCAGGTGATCTCGTACTTAAATGATCTTGGTTGCCAGTATTTTATTACCGGGGTCGATAAAAAAGATTTTGAGGATTTGGTGCAGGCAGTCCCGCATCAGATGTTCCACATGGAACATGGCGTTGCTTTAGTTGATTAAATAACAGGATATAGAAAGTTTATGACTGACGAACAGAATTATGACTCTTCGAGTATTAAGGTACTTAAAGGCCTGGATGCAGTTCGCAAGCGGCCTGGCATGTACATCGGCGATACCGATGATGGCACCGGCCTGCACCATATGGTTTTCGAGGTGGTGGATAATTCAATTGATGAGGCGCTGGCGGGGCATTGCTCCGAGATCAAGATCGTTATTCATCCTGATGAATCCATTACCGTCTCGGATAATGGTCGCGGTATTCCTACAGAAATGCACGACGAGGGTGTCTCCGCTGCTGAAGTAATTATGACTGTATTGCACGCCGGGGGTAAGTTTGATGATAACTCCTATAAGGTATCCGGTGGTCTTCACGGCGTAGGTGTTTCCGTTGTTAATGCCCTTTCAGCCAAGCTACGCTTAACAATTCGCAGGGATGGCAAGATACACGAGCAGGAATATGCGCATGGTGTTCCTCAGGGCCCCCTGGAAATCGTTGGCGACACTGAAGAAACTGGTACTGCAGTTCACTTTGTCCCATCAATCGATACCTTTTCCAATATCAACTTCCATTTTGATGTTCTGGCAAAAAGATTGCGTGAACTGTCCTTCCTGAACTCTGGTGTACGTATTGTCCTGCATGATGAGCGCAGCGGAAAAGAGGATGTCTATGCCTATGAGGGTGGCTTGAGTGCCTTTGTTGAGTTTCTCAACCAGAATAAAACCACTGTTAACAAGATTATGCACTTTAGTACTATGCGTGAAGACGGTACCAGTGTTGAGGTTGCGCTGCAGTGGAATGACGGCTTTCAGGAAAGTATCCACTGTTACACCAATAATATTCCCCAGCGCGATGGTGGTACACACTTGGCCGGTTTCCGCTCCGCGCTGACCCGCGGGTTGAATACCTATATTGAGAAAGAGGGTATCAACGGCAAGACGAAGGTAAGCACCACTGGCGACGATGCACGTGAGGGTTTAACGGCAATTATTTCGGTAAAAGTGCCAGACCCCAAGTTTTCGTCACAAACTAAAGATAAATTGGTTAGCTCCGAGGTGAAAACTGCGGTCGAGCAGGAGATGGGCGAAAAATTCACCGATTTTCTGCTGGAATACCCCCAGGATGCCAAAGCGGTTGTCAATAAGATGATTGATGCGGCTCGGGCCCGTGAAGCAGCCCGTAAAGCGCGGGAAATGACCAGACGAAAGGGTGCGCTGGATATTGCCGGCCTGCCTGGAAAGTTGGCGGACTGCCAGGAAAAAGACCCGGCACTTTCAGAGCTATATCTTGTGGAGGGTGATTCTGCGGGCGGTTCAGCCAAGCAGGGTCGCGATCGTCGAACCCAGGCGATACTGCCCCTCAAAGGTAAAATCCTCAATGTTGAAAAGGCGCGATTTGACAAGATGCTGTCCAGTGCCGAGGTTGGCACACTGATTACGGCATTGGGTTGCGGTATTGGCACCGAGGAGTTTAATCCTGAGAAGCTGCGTTACCACACCATCGTTATTATGACGGATGCGGATGTTGATGGATCTCATATTCGTACGCTGTTGCTGACGTTTTTCTTTAGACAGATGCGCGAGCTGGTTGAAGCGGGGCATATTTTTATTGCCCAGCCTCCGCTGTATAAGGTTAGTCGCGGTAAGAGCGAGCAGTACGTAAAAGATGATGATGCGCTGCTGGGTTACCTGACCTCCAAGGCGCTCGAAAACGCCAGCTTGCATGTTAATAGTACGGCGCCAGGTATTCAGGGCACGGCTCTGGAAGCGCTGGTTAATCAGTTCCGCCATGTGATGGACCTGATTGAGCGCATGTCATTGGTCTACCCAAAAGAAGTGCTTGAGGCGCTGGTTTACAGCTCCCGCTTCTCAGATAAACTTCTGGAAAATAGCGGTGATCTTGCAGTCTGGTGTAGCGAACTTCAGGAAAATCTTGAAAATGTGATGGTTGGCACACACCGGTATGAGGTGCATGTGGAGGAAGATAAAGAGCGACATATCTTCCTGCCAAAGGTTGAGATTACCGCCCACGGCATTCCTAACTATCACCTGTTGGGCCGTGAATTCTTTACTTCTAATGAATATAACTCGATTGCCGGTCTTGGTGAAACACTGCAGGGCCTGGTTGAAGAGGGTGCATTTGTTCAGCGCGGTGAGCGTCAGCAATCGGTAGAGAGCTTCCATCAGGCTCTGGACTGGCTGATGGCAGAGTCTCGTCGCGGGCTTAATACCCAGCGCTATAAAGGGTTGGGTGAGATGAATCCCGAGCAGCTCTGGGAAACCACCATGGATCCGGATTCTCGACGTATGCTGCAGGTTACCATTGAAGATGCAATTGCTGCGGACCAGATGTTTACGACCCTGATGGGTGACCAGGTAGAGCCTCGCAGAGACTTTATTGAGACCAATGCCCTTTCAGTGGTGAACCTGGACGTTTAATCCGCAGCTAAACTGACCTTACCCGGGTCCCCAGATATCCTCATCCGAAGACCGCCGGCCTTTATTTTTCCGGCGGTTTTCTTTATCTGGTTCAAATCGAACCTCGTTGCGGCGATCCCTGTTTTTTCTGCGAACAGTCTTGCGGGAGTCCAGTATTGACCCGGTTTTTCTTGCTGTTTTTTTCTTTGCATCCATAGCCAATCCACACTCCTTTTTATTCTATGAGTATAGTTTAGATAGCGGTTGCCTATATTGGCTGTTTTGGGGGAGGGTTTAGAGAGCCCTGGCAATCCACTGCCGGGCCAGTTCAGTTAATTCACGAGGGTTGTGGTTGTTGGTTGCAATAGTCGGGCCGATAACAATGCTGATGGTGCCGGGATTTTTTAACCAGCTTCCGGCAGGCCAGCACTGGCCGGCATTGTGGCGCACCGGAAGAATGGGCACTTCTGCCGCTTTAGCCAGGGCAGCGCCGCTGGTCATAAAGGCGCCAACCTCTGAACCGCGCACTCGGGTTCCCTCGGGAAAGATAATCACTTTTATCCCTTTGGAGAGACGTTGTGTACCCTGCTTAAGTACCTGGCGAATAGCCCCTGCAGGCCTGGAGCGTTTAATTGCAATCGCTCGCATGGCATAAAGGCCCCAGCCAAAAAACGGGATCCACAGCAGTTCGCGCTTGAGAATAACACTGGCCGGAACAAAAAGATGTTGTAGAAAGAAGGTTTCCCAGGTGCTTTGGTGATTGCTGAGTACAACACAGGCTGTATCGGGGATATTTTCCAGCCCGGTAACCTTGACCTTGACGCCACAGGTGACAGACAGCCAGGCCATAATTAACTTATTGCCAAAGGTGAGGCACAGCTGACGATAGCGGAATGGAAAAAAACCAACCAAACAGACTGACAGGCTCATCAGTAGCACCAGAACAACTAAGCCGCTATAGAATAATAGTGCCCTTATGGCCTGTCCGATCTTTGCCATTAGCCAGCTACACTCATTTGCTGACCACAAGTTGCGAGATATCGGCAACATTTAAAAACAGGCTGCGCAAGCTGTTCAGCAGCGCCAGTCGATTGTCGCGAACAGCTGGATCATCGACCATTACCATAACATCGTCAAAGAATTGATCGACCGGCTTTCGCAGTGAAGCCAGCTCTTTTAGAACAGCTTCATAGTCGCGCTGTTCCAGTAGAGGTGCAATAGCGCCACTAAGTGCAGAGATACTTTCGGCTAATTGCTGTTCAGCTGAATCGACCAGCAGGCTGTTATCGATGGTTGATGGAACAGTGTCCGCAGCCTGTTTAGCGAGAATATTAAATACACGCTTATTTGCTGAGGCCAGCGCAACAGCTTCAGGCAGCCCTGTGAACTGGTCAACGGCCTTGACCCTGGCATCTATATCCAGAGGGTTGCTGAGTTCCAGGGCGGCGACAGAGGCAAATACCTCTGCATCAATCCCCTCATCCCTATACCAAGCTTTAAAGCGCTCTAAAACATAAGTAAGGACTTGCAAACATAGCTTATCAGCATCTTCGGTAATCTCTAATTGCCGAGCTGCAGCACTGATTGCCAGCTTAAGATCCAGGTCTATATTGCGTTCAATGATAATACGCAGAATGCCGAGACTGGCACGTCGCAGGGCAAAGGGATCTCTTGATCCAGAGGGCTGCTGACCAATACTGAAGATGCCGACCAATGTATCCAGGCGATCTGCCAGAGCCAGTGCGGCACCGGTTTCAGTCGCTGGAATGGCGTCGCCGGCAAAGCGCGGCAGATACTGTTCCATAAGTGCTTCAGCAACGGCTGGATCTTCGCCATCATTGAGTGCGTAGTAGCGTCCCATAACGCCCTGGAGATCATCGAACTCACCGACCATTTCACTGACCAGGTCAGATTTGCACAGCTCGCCGGCACGTTCAGCATGTTGTGGCGAGGCGCCAGTGTAGTCGGCGAGTATTTTTGCCAGTCCGCTAACCCGCTCGGTTTTATCGTAGATGCTGCCGAGTTTAGATTGGAATACAACGGATTTAAGGGTCTCGCGGCGGGTTTGCAATGTCGACTTGAGGTCAGTTTTATAGAAAAACGCTGCATCTGCCAGGCGCGGGCGAATAACCCGCTCGTTACCGCTGATAACCTGTTGCGGATCCAGGCTGTCGATATTGGCGACGGTGATAAACAGGGGTTTTAATTTGTTATCGCTGTCGACAACATGAAAATACTTTTGATGTTGGGCCATCGAGGAGACCAGCGCCTCGGCGGGAACTTCAAGGAAATGCTCCTCGAAATGGCCCAGAAGTGGCACAGGCCACTCATTGAGTGCCGATACTTCATCGAGAAGATCGTCATCGATAACCGCAGTGCCACCAGCGCTTTTAGCTGCGGCGATAACGCCCTGGCGAATCAGCTCGCGGCGCTCTTCAAAGTCGACAATAACAAAGGCTTTATAGAGTGTCTCTTTATAGCTGGCAGGGGATTCAATAAGGATATCGCCCTGGCTGTGAAAGCGGTGGCCGCGGCTGATATTGCTGCTTTCAATGCCGAGAATATTGCTGTGGATTGTCTTGCTGTCAAAGAGCACAACCGCCCACTGCACAGGCCGAACAAACTCCTGGCGGCTTTTACCCCAGCGCATCGGCTTGGGAATCGGCAGGGCGGAAAGGGATTGGTTGATAATATCGCCGAGCAGGGATTCTGTCGGGCTGCCGGCAACAGTGCGGCGGGCACAGAGTTTCTCCTGCTGGCCATCATTTTCGACCAGGCCGGAGAGTGCAGAAAGTTCTAAGCCATTCTTTTTCGCAAAAGCCTCTGCGGCCCTGGTTGGATTGCCATCGCTATCAAAGGCAACCTTGGCCGGCGGCCCCCAGTTCACCACATCCTGATCTGGCGTTTGGGTCTCAAGGTCTTTTACCAGCAGTGCCAGTCGGCGCGGCGCACCAAAGATGGTAACTTCGCCAAACTGCAGTTGTTCTGCGCTGAGACGGCTGGTAATTCCTTCAGCAAAGCTATCGCAGAGCTGACGCAACACCTTGGGTGGCAGCTCTTCGGTGCCAATTTCAACTAGAAAATCTGCGCTCATTTTGATTCTCCAGATGTTTTAGCGGACTCTGTTGTAGCAGATTGTTTTTTTGCTGCCTTCTCTTGCTTGGCCTCGGCTGCAAGCTTTTCTTTCTCGACACGCTGAATAACTTCTTTAGCAAGTTCTTTGTCTGCCATGGGAAAGCCCAGCTCTAATCGAGAGTCAAAGTAGCCCTGGGCAACAGCGCGGGCTATGGTGCGCACCCGCAGGATATAGCGCTGACGTTCAGTCACTGAAATCGCATGGCGGGCATCGAGCAGATTAAAGGCGTGAGATGCTTTCATGACCATTTCATAGGCGGGCAGTGGCAGGCCGTTTTCCGTTAACTTCAGGCAATCTTTTTCACACTGATCAAAAGTGGCAAACAGGGAATCCACATCGGCGTGTTCAAAATTAAATGTCGACATCTCGACCTCATTTTGGTGGAAGACATCTCCATAGGTAACATCGCCCTGGGGACCATGGGCCCAGACCAGATCGTAAATGCTGTCCACACCCTGCAGGTACATAGCGATACGCTCTAGACCATAGGCGATTTCGCCGGTTACCGGGTAACACTCAAGTCCGCCAGCCTGCTGGAAGTAGGTGAACTGGGTAATTTCCATGCCGTTGAGCCAGACTTCCCAGCCAATACCCCAGGCGCCAAGGGTAGGGGATTCCCAGTTATCTTCCACAAAGCGAACATCATGAACAGCGGTATCTATACCCAGTGAGCGCAGTGACCCGAGGTAGAGCTCCTGAAAATCACTGGGGGAGGGTTTCATAACAACCTGGAACTGGTAGTAGTGTTGCAGTCGGTTGGGGTTTTCACCGTAGCGACCATCAGTCGGGCGACGGCAGCCCTGCACATAGGCGCTGTTCCAGTTCTCCGGTCCAATTGCCCGCAGGAAAGTGGCTGGATGGAAAGTGGCGGCGCCGACTTCCATATCCAGAGGCTGTAACACCACGCAACCCTGAGAAGCCCAGTATTGTTGTAGTCTTATTATTAGATCCTGAAATGTATCAGGGGGCGTGCCGACATTGCTCACAGTGAATTCCTACGAGTTTTTAATTATTAATGTATGTTTATGTTGAGAATGCGCAATTATAAGGCGGCGATTAAATAAAGGAAGGGAGAAGAAGACCAATCAGGGGACTAAATTACCAATTAAAATCATCTTGTTATAACCAGAAATGGATATAATGGGCAGCGGAGTTTACTCTACCATGGTTATTGGCTCTAGGTTACGCAATTTATCAACAGAGGAAAGCAGTAAATGGTTCACGTAAGGCACGGCGATAAGGTTCGCAAAGCAGTATTCCCGGTAGCAGGAATGGGCACAAGATTTTTACCTGCAACCAAGGCAAATCCTAAAGAGATGTTGCCTGTGGTTGATAAG
>JBMYPM010000062.1:0-7239 GCA_049600275.1 Porticoccaceae bacterium
AATTAAAAATTAATGACCAACATTGGAGACTACCGTGACCAATAAAGCCGTAATTCACACCGATAGCGCCCCCGCAGCCATAGGCACCTACTCCCAGGCAGTTAAGGTCAACAACACTGTCTACCTCTCCGGGCAGATTCCTCTCGATCCCCAGACCATGGAGCTGGTAGAGGGCGATATCTCTGTTCATATCCGCCGGGTTTTCGATAACCTCAGTGCGGTCTGCGCAGCCTCCGGCGGCGATCTCAGCAATATTGTTAAGTTAAATATTTTTCTTACCGACCTCGGCAACTTTGCCCAGGTCAATGAGGTGATGGCAGAATATTTTAACCAGCCATTCCCCGCCCGCGCAGCGATTGGCGTCAAGGAACTACCCAAGGGCGCGCAGGTAGAAATGGATGGAATTGTTGTAATCTAAAGCTGTAATCTAAAGCTGTAATCCAGGGCTGCTATTCAGCTACTTCGGCAGGTCATCAATCAAAGACTGGTAGCCCTCTTTATAGCCGGGATAGATAAACTGATAACCTGTCTCCAAAAGCCGCTGGTTGCTGCAGCGGCGAATCGCCTTCTGCTCGACAATTTCATCCTGTAATTCAACATTTAATTTCGCCGCCAGCCACTGGCGTAAATCGTGCTGGGTCACCGGTGCACAGTCAGTCGCCACATACAGGCTGTCGAGCTTATCGCCATTTTCAAAGCAGCGAATCAGGTGCGCCAACACCCCCGCACAATCATCACTGTGAATACGATTACTCCACTGCTCAGGTTGGGCCGGGCGCCCTTTACCGGCCATAATCTGCCCCAGCATACGGGTGCGACCGGGGCCATAGATACCGGAAAACCTGACGATAATCGAAGCGCAGGGCAGTGCGGAAATATGCTCCTCCGCCTGCAACAACAGCTTGCCGGAAAATGACAGCGGTGCCGTCGCTGACTGCTCATCGACCCAGTCGCCCTGTCTATCACCATAGACACTGGTACTGGAGACCCAGATTACCAGTCGCGGTTTGTGCTCAGCATTATTAATCGCCCTGGCGAGGGTTGCCGCGCCATCCACATAGGATTGTTGGTAGGCCTCCGGGGTAAATGCCCCCGGTGTCAAGGTCACCACCAGCACATCAAAGCCCTCGGCCAGGACTTCCTGCAGGCGATTGAGATCGGTGAGGCTGCCAGCAATAGGCTTGATGGTATCCGGCAGGTTTTGCGGATTGCGCTTGAGACCAGAACAGTCAAACTGCGGCGCCAATTGCAATCCGGTTCGACAGCCAATATCACCACAGCCGGCCAATAAAATTTTCAAACGATGTTTCCCCGCTAATCTAATTTGGCTATTATTGTGCCATTCCAGAGGTTATCCAAATGACAATCAGCCTACCCTGCCAAGCGGCATCACCCGCCCATCTGCGCCATTCTGGCACGGCTGCAAAGTCCTGTAACCTCAATTTTTCATTTTCTACTTCCAGCCGCCTTACTGTATACGGACTCTATGCAAGCCCTGCATAGTGTCGGCGTCGACAAGCTGCGCGGCGTTGGCCCACAGCTTGCCGGGAAACTGCAAAAGCTCGGCCTGCACAGTGTTCAGGATCTGCTGTTCCATCTTCCGCTGCGCTATATAGATCGCACAAAAATCACGGCTATTGGCGGCATTCAGCCGCTTACAGAGGTAGTTATTGAGGGTGAAATCAGGGCCAGCGATGTGGTCTTTGGGCGCCGCCGCAGTCTTGTCTGCCGAATACAGGATCACAGTGGAATAATCACACTGCGTTTTTTCCACTTTAACCAGGCGCAACAACAGAGCCTGCAGCCCGGCACCAGGCTGCGCTGTTTTGGTGAAGTGCGGCGGGGAAAATCCGGCCTGGAAATGTATCACCCGGAATATCAGCATCTCAACCAGGCCAAACCCCCGGCACTGGCCGAAACCCTGACCCCTATCTATCCGGCAACCGAGGGTGTCACCCAACAGCGAATTCGCGATCTCTGTGCCCAGGCACTGCAGCGCCTGGATAGCCACCAGCTCGAGGACTGGCTGCCCGCTGATCCCGGCAACCAGGTACTGTCCTACTCACTGGTCGATGCCCTGCGCCTGCTGCACAATCCGCCACCGGGAACTGCACTAAACCTGCTGGCAGAGGGAGAACATCCGGCACAGCAGCGCCTGGCAGCCGAAGAATTGATCGCCCACCATTTAAGCCTGCTGCGACTGCGGCAAAAGATCCAGCAACAGGCGGCCCCGGAACTGGCCCCCGACAATGGTGCCAAGCAGCGCTTTCTCAAGCAGCTGCCATTTTCACTGACCGGCGCACAACAGCGTGTTGCCACTGAAATCAGCGCCGATATCAGCCAGCCGATTCCCATGCTGCGCCTGGTGCAAGGTGATGTGGGTTCAGGTAAAACCGTAGTCGCCGCCCTCGCGGCGATACAGGCAATTGCCAATGGTATGCAGGCGGCACTGATGGCGCCCACAGAAATACTCGCCGAACAGCACCGGGTAAATTTTGAAGCCTGGCTTCAGCCGCTGGGTATTCGCATTGCCTGGCTCACGGGAAAACTCAAGGGCAAGGGCCGCGAAGTTCAGCTCGCCGCTATTGCCGATGGCAGTGCGCAGATTATTATTGGCACCCATGCACTGTTTCAAGAAGGTGTTGAATTCCACAACCTCGGCCTGACGATTATTGATGAGCAGCATCGCTTCGGTGTTCACCAGCGCCTGGCGCTGCGCAAGAAAGGGGCAAATCTCGACGGCGATCCCCAGAGCCTCGGCTCTACTCCCCACCAGTTGATTATGACCGCCACACCCATTCCACGCACCCTGGCCATGAGTGCCTATGCCGATCTCGACTGCTCCGTGATCGACGAATTGCCTCCCGGGCGCACACCAGTGGAAACTGTGGTGCTGAGCAACCTCAGGCGCAATGATGTTATTGAGCGTGTGCGCGCCTCCTGCAGCGACGGCAGACAGGCCTACTGGGTCTGCACATTGATTGAAGAGTCAGATGTGCTGGAAGCCCAGGCGGCTGAGGCAACTGCCCAGGAGCTGCAACTGCTGCTCTCGGAACTCTCCATCGGCCTGATTCATGGGCGACTTAAGCCCAGGGAAAAAGTGCAGATTATGCAGGCCTTTAAGGATGGGGAGATCAATCTGCTGGTGGCCACTACAGTTATTGAAGTGGGTGTTGATGTTCCCAATGCCAGCCTGATGGTTATTGAGAACTCTGAACGCCTCGGGCTCTCCCAGCTCCATCAGCTGCGCGGCCGGGTGGGGCGCGGCAGTGAAAACAGCCACTGTGTTTTGCTCTACCAGCCACCGATCTCCGGCAATAGCGCGGCGCGCCTGAAAACTATGCGCGAGACCAATGATGGCTTTAAGATCGCCGAGAAGGATCTGGAGATACGCGGCCCCGGCGAAGTCCTCGGCACCAGGCAGACCGGTGATATGCAGTTCCATATCGCCGACCTGCAGAGAGATTCCCATATGCTGCCAGAGGTAAAGACAATCGCCCTGGCACTTCTGCAGCAGCATCCCGAAAACGTGGATCCATTAATTGCCCGCTGGCTGGGTCACAGTGAGCAGTACGGGCAGGCCTAGCAGTCTTTTTGCAATTAAACGCCGATCAAAATAGCTGCCCCAAGATATAGCCTGGCAAAAATTTTTCGCACCAGCTTGTTTCAAAAATTTTTATCCCCCCCTTTTCAAGGCTAGCTAACCCATTGATTTTATTGGGTTGGCACGGATATTGTATTGAGATTTTCGACATTGCAGTCTGCTGGGTAACGAAGCCCACGTGCAACCTCTTCGGTTGTACGTGGGCTTTTTTTTGAAATCAGTTTTTCACAATAGGATTTACTATGAAACACACAAGCATCATTTCAACCGCTGCAGCGGCACTTCTATGCCTGCAGCCTTTTGTTGCAACCTCTGCTGAAGATGCAACCAGTGTCAGCCAGATGTTCACCGATGGCAGCGCTTCAACATCTTTCCGCTACCGCTATGAAATGGTTGACCAGGACGGTATCGATAAAGATGCCTGCGCCTCCACCCTGAAATCACGCGTCACTTGGAAATCGGCTGCCTACAATGGCTTTACCGCTGGTATCGAAGTCGACAATGTCACTGTTATTGGTAACGAGAGTTACAAGACGCCCACTAACGGCATGGCCGGTTACCCAATCGTTGCCGATCCCAAGGGCACAGATATGAACCAGGCCTTTGTTGGCTACTCCGCCTCATCCTACAGCGCCAAGCTCGGCCGCCAGCGCATCCTGCACGCCGGCCAGCGTTTTGTCGGCGGTGTCGGCTGGAGACAGAATGAACAGACTTACGACGCACTGTCTATCAGCCTGCCAAGCCTCGGCTCTGTAAAAGTTGACTACAGCTATATCTGGAACGTCAATCGCATCTTCGGCCCCGTGGACAGCGCAGTCCAGGCCAAGCAGTGGGGCTCCGACTCGCACGCTCTGCTGGCCTCTTTCTCACCGGCTGCAGGCCACTCCCTGACCGGTTACGCCTATCTGCTGGACTTTGACAATGCTGCGGCAAACTCAACCAGCACCTACGGTATCGACTACAAGGGCAAGCTCGGAAAGGCAACTCTGGCCGCCAGTTACGCCGCACAGTCTGACTATGCTGACAATCCTGCATCCTTTGATACAGACTACTTAATGGCTGAACTCAGCATGCCAGTAAAAGGGGTAACCGTTGCCCTGGGTTATGAGCTGCTCGGCGGTGATGAGGGTGTAGGTTTCAAGACACCACTGGCAACACTGCACAAGTTCCAGGGCTGGGCTGACAAGTTCCTCGGTACTCCGGGAACCGGCCTTGAAGATACTTACCTGAAAGTCGCAGGCAAGATTTCCGGTATTCCTGTTGTAGTTTTCTACCATGAATTTACCGCCGATGAAGGTGGTGCCGATCTTGGTTCGGAACTGGATATTGTCGGAACTTACACAATTAATAAAAACCTTTCTGCACAGCTTAAGTACGCGAGCTACTCTGCAGAAACCCATGCAACTGATACCGATAAAGTCTGGTTGACGTTGAATATGAAGTTTTAATAATCTTATCTCCCAAAGATAGTAGTAATAAGATTGGGGCGTGGATATGATCTGCGCCCCTCTCTTATTTTTTCACAATAGATAAATTTATGACTCCAGTGGCAGAAAAAAAATGCGCTCGTGTAATGCTGGTTGATGACCTTCCCCAGCGCTCTGCCCGTGTTGAAGCAAAACTGATTCAAGAGGGTTTTGATGTTATTTCCAGACTGCCCTCAGCAACCGGCCTGCTATTTCAGATTGAACAGCTGCAGCCGGATATTATCCTGATCGACTTACAGTCGCCGGGTCGGGATGTTCTCGACAGCCTTTCAGTGATCAATGATCACAACCCAACACCTGTGGTTATGTGGTCCGAGGAAGATGACCCCGGCTTTATTAAAGAGGCCGTGGATGTGGGTGTAACCGCTTATATGATGGGCGATGTTGAAACCGACCGGGTGAAACCGGTGATCGATGTGGCCATGGCGCAATTTAAATCCTACCAGTCACTGCGCCAGAAATTGGACACCACAAGAACACAGTTGGAGAGCCTGTCAATAATCGACAAGGCCAAACGCCTTTTAATGGATCAGCAGGGCATCAGCGAAGACAGCGCCCACAAGGTGCTGCGCAATCTCTCTATGGACAGCAACCAGAGCCTGCCCCAGGCAGCCAAGTCCGTTGTTCAAATACTAAATAAAAATTCCTAGTGCCGGTTATGAATATAGAAATCAGTAAAAATTTACCCACCGCAGAGCTCGACCATCTCAACCTCGGCTATATGCGCCTCACCGACAGTGCGCCGCTGATTGTTGCCCAGGATATCGGGCTGTATGAAAAGTTTGGCTTAAATGTAAGCCTGCACCGGGAAGTTTCCTGGGCCAATATTCGCGACAAAACCATTGCCGGCACCTTTGATGCCTGCCAGATGCTGGCACCCATGCCACTGGTGACAACCATGGGCGCGGCCGGTATTCGCGCGCCGATGATAACCGGCCTGGTACTCTCCCTGAATGGTAATGGGGTAACAGTTTCCTCATCCCTGTGGAGCAAAATGAATGAATCTGCCAATCCTGATCAACCACTGAACGACGCGCTGGCCACAGCGCAATCACTGAGAGCGGTATTGGATAAAACCCAGGGCGGCGCACTTACCTTTGCCACGGTGCACTCTTTTTCCAGCCACACGTTGCTGCTGCGAAAATGGCTGGTCGCTGGCGGAATCGATCCGGATACCGAAGTGCGAATTATTGTCCTGCCGCCGGAACAGATGGTTGACAGCCTGGCCCAGGGTGTTATCGATGGTTTTTGCGTCGGCGCACCCTGGAACACTATTGCCGTTGAATACGGTGTCGGCATTATGGCCACTACCGGATATGAAATATGGAATAACGCACCGGAAAAAGTCCTCGGCGTTCTGGAATCCTGGCACAGCCGAAATCCCTCGACTCACTTGCGCCTGCGTTTGGCAATGATGGCCGCCTGTGAATGGTTGACAGATATGGACAACCGCAAGGCAGCGGTTGAGATCCTCTCTCGACCCGAGTACCTGGATCTACCCGCTGATTATTTGCGCCCATCGATGACCGGAGAAATTATTCACGACCGCTCCAAGGCTGCCCAGAGCCAGTCCAACTTCCATGTCTTTTCAAGCTTTCAGGCGGGCTTCCCGTGGCGCTCACAAGCTGAATCGATGCTTGAACAGTTCACTCCGCTACTCGGCAAGCCGGTTGATTCAGACAAGCTGGCCTCCCTGGCGCAGCAGTGTTTTCGCAGCGACCTCTACCGTGAAGCGGCTACTCGGGCCGGGTTAAATTATCCCGAGCAAGACTCCAAACCTGAAGGAATACACGCTGAACCCTGGATGTTAAACGACAAGATTGAACTCGGCAGCGACCTGATGGTAAGTCCTGATGCGCCAACTCGGAACAAATAAAAGCTTCCCGCCGGAAAATATGCACATCTTTGGTGCCCGGCTTTTTTGCATTAACAGCCCAGGCAGAGGCAATCATTACTCTATATAGGGCCCAGCCTCATGGTCTTGGCTATTCATCCTGCTTTTAGCCCCTTTTAACCCCGTTTCTAACCTGTTTTAACCAAAAAAAACTATTTTCCGCACAATTTCAATAACTGGCACAGTTATTGAATAACCATTCGTACGCACTGCAATGCAAGACCTCATCACTGATGAGCGTCACCGGGTAACGA
>JBMYPM010000063.1:0-7183 GCA_049600275.1 Porticoccaceae bacterium
GCAGGCCTTAAGCCTGTCGATATGGCTGTCCAGGGTTTCGGGAATCAGCACATTTTCTATTGAATCGCGCTTTTGGCTAATCTCCATATCAGAATAACCCTGGGCGCTTTTAAACTGGTGATGCAGTTCCGAGAGCAGCTGGTTTAACGACTCTGGCTCAAATAAAAGCTTCTCGGAAATCACCAGGCAGCCGCCGGGATTGAGTCCCGCATAAATCTTTTCCAAGAGTGCTCGACGCTTATCCAGAGGGATAAATTGCAGCGTAAAGTTCATAACCACCAGCGAAGCATTGGTTATTTCAATATCACATATATCCCCTTCAATCAGTTTCACTGGGCTGTTTGAGTGGTTGTTGTCGAGAAGGGACTGACAGCGTTCAAGCATTGCCGGGGAGTTATCTACGGCGAGGATAGTCACCCCGGGCTGGTTTATCTGTTGGCGGATGGCCAGTGAGGAGGCGCCGAGGGAGCAGCCGAGGTCATAGCAGTTGCTGTTGGGTTGAACAAAGCGCGCGGCCAGTTCCCCGCAGAGATTGATTATCGTTTGATAGCCTGGCACCGAGCGTTGAATCATATCCGGAAACACATCGACAACGGCCTGGTCGAAGACAAAGCGCGGAACATTCCCCAGAGGACTGGCAAATAAATCGTCGCGTTTTATCGTCGAGTCGGAATCATTGTTCATAGGGACTAAACCGCAATAGTATCCAGGCCGGTTTTAGCTGCCAGGTCAGTGTTGGTAATAACTGCAGTCTGGGCAGCTTCCGGGCGCAGGTAAGTGCTGGCAACTCGTTTTAGATCCTGGTCAGTGACAGCAAGTACGCGATTTCTAAATTGCGCAATTGATGCTTTATTACGGCCGTTGAGCTCACCGTGGAAGGCCTGCATCGCCTCTCCAGCCGGTGAGGCGGGCTTATCGAGGCCGCCAATAACACCCAGCACCGCCTCTTCGATTTTGTCGTCACCCAGGGGCTTGTCCAGCAGCCATTTAATAGAGTTGTCAAAGTCCTCAAGGGTGCCGGCAATTCTTGGGTCGCGGTAGGAGTAAAAGCGGAAGGCGCCGGACTGGTTGTCCTGGGAAGCCCCGCCGCCATAGGCGCCACCCTGTTCGCGAATAGTGCGGTGCAGGTAGCCATTGCGCAGTACACCGCCGAGCACGGTTAACGCAGCTGAATCCGGGTGACTGGTAGGCACAGTAGGATAGGCTTTGGCGCAGAAGCTGACCTGGGTATTTGTTGTCCAGCAATGGTTGACCGCTGTCAGGGTCGGGTTAAAGCTGATGATATTGCTTGTGGAGCCATGGGTATTGCCACCTGAGAATACCTGCTCAAGGGTGTCTTTAAACCCGCCTAGACGATCCTCTTCGGCAACCAGCAGGTATTGACGGGGCTGTTGTAACACCAACTGATGGATCTCTTCCAGCTGTGCGGCGAGGGCCTGGAGACCGGCTTCTGAATCGAGACTTTGGTCCAGCGTCTTGAGCAATGAGAGACCGGTTACACCGCTCCAGCGCTGGCTTAAATATGCATTGGCAGATAGTCCACTGGATGCTGCTGTCATTGCCAACGAGTGACCGTTGCCGACAATAGTTGCTTCCCGGTGGGTGCGAATCTGCGAGACCAGTTCGCGCAGGCGCGACAGCTCGCTAAAGCCTGTCTCCATCAGTGACTCCTGCATGAGGTCGCTCATAGCCTGTTGGTTGCGCGCTAAGCCTTTGGCGGAGAAGCTGATATTGCCATGCAGTGTTTCAATACTGTCTTTGTCCGAGCGCACAGAGGCGGATGCAGAATAGGCACCAACCACACTGGAATGCCACAGCTGAGTCTGCTGGTAATCTCTGTTGCCAACCCCCATCTCGGTGACGCAGGTACTGTAGAGCGGCAACAGGTCCATCTGGCTGTCACTAAGAGCAGGCATGGGCATAATAATTTGCTGATAGGCAAGACCATTGGTACCGGCGCTGTAGGTTGTCAGGGGCAGTGACCCGCGGTGTCCAGGGTTTTTCTCTGCGTAGGCAATTTCAACCGGGACATCTTCGATGCCGACCTTGGGAAGAATTTCTAAGTCCTCTTCCATTTCCTGGCGCTCTTTTAGGACGGCTGCCGCGTCGACAATAGCCTGTTTTTCGCTGTCACTGAGGTTTGCTTTAATCTCGGCTAGACGATCTTTTTCCGCCTGTTCCTTTTGCCGTGCCAGTCCTGTATCCGGCTTCATCACTAAACGAATACGGTGCTGGTTGTTAAGTAGCAGATCACGGGCCAGTGACTTGATAAACTCTGGATCTTGAATCTGCTGCTGGAGTTTTTCCAGGACTGGATCGAGATTTAACAGCGCAATAGGGTCGCCGCGGTGGGTAGCGCTGGTCAGTGAGGTAAGAATTAAATTCAGCCCGTAGGGGTAACCGCCACCAGAGACTTCGCGTTGGGAGAGTTCCAGCTGGTGCAGGCTGGCTGCCACCTGTTCCAGTGGCAGGCCATTCTCTGCAACATCGCGCAGTACATCGAGAATAAGTGCCTCGACAGCATCTGCATGCTGTGGATTTGAACCCTCCACACCACAGGCAAAGCAGAGCTCTTTTTGTGAATCTTCGAGGCCGCACATGGGCGAGGGAGAGGTGCCCAACTCTGTGGTTTCCAGCGCTCGCTGCAGTGGTGAGCCGCTGTTATCAAAGAGTACGCTCGACAGCAATCGTGCCTGCATAGTTGCTTCCAGGTCAGTGGACTCGCCGAGCAACCAGGAGACAATAATATGGCTGTTGTCTTTGAGGGGTTGCTGCTCATCGGCCGCATAGACCTCTTCAAAATACTGCGGCTCGCTGTAGCGCTGTTCATTTTCAACGGCAATATGGCAGTCGAGCTTTTCAAAGCGACTCAGGGCATTTTTTTCAAAAGCGGCCTGGTGTTCCTCGGCGGGAATATCACCAAAAGTGATAAAAATCGCATTGCTTGGATGGTAGTTGGTCTCGTAAAAGGCTTTAAACTGCTCGTAGCTCAGGTCGGGAATATCCGCCGGCTCTCCGCCACTGTTGTAGTGGTAGGTGCTGGTTGGATAGAGATGCTTGGTCATGGTCTGCCAGAGGGTCGAGTTAATCGAGCTCATAGCGCCTTTCATCTCATTGAAGACCACACCTTTATAGGTGAGTTCTGAGCCTGTATCAGCGGGATCGGCAAACTCCAGGCGGTGGCCTTCCTGGGCAAAATCCAGGGGGTCGAGACGGGCAAAGAATACCGAATCCAGATAGACACTGAGCAGATTGTTGAAGTCTTTTTTGTTCTGGCTGGCGAATGGGTAGGCCGTCCAGTCAGAGCTGGTAAAGGCGTTCATAAAGGTGTTGAGGGAGCGCCGGATCATCATAAAGAAAGGGTCGCGAACCGGATATTTCTCGCTGCCACAGAGAGCGGTGTGTTCGAGTATATGTGCCACTCCGGTCGAGTCCATGGGAACAGTTCGCAGGGCCACCAGAAAGACATTTTCCTTATTGTCCGCAGCCAGGTGGATATGCTGGGCACCGGTAACAATGTGACGATATTCCTCATAGCGGAGTTTCAGGGAGGGTATTTCCTGCTTGCGTAAAAGCTCAAAGGCCGGGTTTGCACTGTTGCTCATAGAAAGTGGCTGCTCTGTGGGTGTTGAATCTATAGGAGGCAGCATTCTACTTGAAGAACAGGT
This sequence comes from Porticoccaceae bacterium, assembly GCA_049600275.1. GTDB lineage: Bacteria > Pseudomonadota > Gammaproteobacteria > Pseudomonadales > Porticoccaceae > HTCC2207. The sequence continues at coordinate 3,669 of JBMYPM010000063.1, forward strand.
TAGGGGAAATGCTGCAGTTTCTGGGATTACCAGCTAATCTTTTTAAGCGGACCCCAGCTCCTGGTCTTTCTAAATGGTTTTCATGCCGGTTGTTGCAGCAGGCCTGAATTTCTGCCGATACTCGATTGGTGTTGTGTTTTCCCAGCGCTTGAACGCCCGGTAAAAGGTGCTGGGTTCCGAGAAACCGGTCAGGTAGACAATTTCACTGATATCTTCATCTGTTTTGGAAAGCAGCCGTCGAGCCAGGGAGCGGCGCAGATTATTCAGCAGCTGTTGAAAGCTGGTGTCCGCACTTTTCAGCCGGTGTCGCAGCTGGCGAGGGGTTATTCTGAGTTTTTCGGAAACAGTATCCAGGCTGGCGGTGCCGCTTTCCAGCATTGAGGCGATGAGGCTGTTTACATCATCAATAAAGTCCTGTTGTTGCAACATTGCAATATGATTATCTGCAACCCTGACATGCAGGTCCAATAACTCCGGAGCTGAGTTTAATGAGCGGTAATCAAGTATTTCTTTTGCAAAGTAGAGCCTGAATTTATCGGCATTAAACTCTACTGGGCATTGGAAGATGCGCTCGTATTCAGCAATGTCAGTATTGGGGCTGTGCACAAAGGCTATTTTTTCGGGTTTAAAGACACCATCGGTAACGGCCTGGAACATCTTGATTACGCCCAGTGAAAGTGCCTCGATCAGGTGTGAGGTTACATACTTTCTATCGACAAAGTAGCCGGTTAGATAGGGACTTGATTGTTCAACAAGCCGCGCTTGCAGAGCATCGCTCACAAGACGCTGATAGCTGATATTTCTGCGCAGGCCATCACCAAAGTTGGCGCTGCTCAGGAACAGGTACTCAATAATTTGCCCTTTATAGACAGGCATCTTTTCGGCAATATGCAGGCCTATACTGGGATCACCGGATAGCTCAACTGCAGCTTGCCAAAATCTTGGCTGTGCGGAAAACTGAGTGCGAAGATTGGTCGTATAGAGCCTGTCTGGCTGAAGTCCCGAGCGCTTCAGTACTTCATTGGCATCAATGCCAAGATTTACTAGACCTTGGTAGGCAAGTCGTACTAAAGTTCCGGCATCAGTTAGATTGGCCATAAATATACTAATATGAATAATTAGCTGATATTATACACCATTGACCGAAATGACAAAATATAGACTTTTCAGTGCCAATGACGAACAGGGATCAAGTTATCAGAATAACAACCATGAACAATCTTCAATCTGTGGAAACCATCGATTTACCCAATACAAAGCCCTCTATGCTGATTGAGAAGCTCCCATGCCTGCCTGCCTTAATTGGCAAGCTGGCCTTTAAATCATCGACTTACCAGATAACTGACCAGCTGCCAGCGCTAGTTGCACGGCGAAACGATTTACTTATAGATGAAAAGCACCTAAATAATTTCAGGGCTATCTGTGGTTACAACCCCGGCAGTAAGGTACCAGCTACTTATTTCCAGGCCCTGGCAATGCCTCTGGTGCTTAATATTATGAGCAACAGCCGGTTCCCAATCCGCGCTCTGGGCAAGATGCATCTTCGCAACAAGGTTTCGATCCTTGAAAATTTCGACCCCAGGCAGCCGATCAACCTGATGGCGTCGATTGGCGACTCCCTACTGACCAGTCGTGGTTTGGAATGGAATATGGACTTTAGCGCCACAATTGACAATCAACAGGTCTGGTCTGGTGTTTCCACTTATTTGTACAACTGCGAAACAGGCATGTCGCGCAGGCAAAAGTCACAATTAATTCGTGGTGATAACCCTCAGGAATGGCTGGTGCCCAAGGGTACAGGTCGCCGTTATGGGCGTATATCCGGAGACTGTAATCCAATTCATCTCTCAAGCCTGACTGCGAGAATGTTTGGCTTTAGATCAGCAATTGCCCACGGTATGTGGAGTAAGTCACGCTGTCTGGCTGCCCTGGAAGACCAGCTGCCCGAATCCGGCTATTCGGTTGATGTGGCTTTTCACCGCCCACTATACCTTCCTTCCGAAGTGAAGTTTTATACCAGGCAACTTGAGACTGGAAAGCATTTCTCGCTGTTTAACTATAAAGGTGAAAAAGCTTACCTTACAGGCTTAATTTCATAGGTATTTTATATGCCAGATTACAAAGTTCCAGTAGATGACTACCTCTTCCTGTTTAACCAGGTTTTGGATATGCAGAGCAAATACCAGCATGTAGAGGGTGGCGCTGAAGCTACACCTGATATGCTGGAGGCGATCTTTTTCGAAGCTGCTAAATTTTCCGAAAATGAATTGGCACCTATCTACCAGAGTGGGGATGACGGCTGTACCTGGAATGACGGTGTAGTTACCACCCCTGCAGGTTTTAAAGAAGCCTACGCCAAATTTATCGAAGCTGGCTGGACTACTTTAACTGGTGATCCCGAATTGGGTGGGCAGGGCCTGCCTTCTTCCCTGAGCATCGCTGTCAACGAGATGTTGACCACCGCCAACTGGGCCTGGGCTATGTACCCTGGTCTTAGTGAAGGGGCCATTGCCACTTTGGAGACCAGCGGCACCAAACAGCAGCAACAGGATTACCTGGTCAAGCTGATTAGCGGTGAGTGGAGTGGCACCATGTGTCTGACCGAACCTCATTGTGGTACAGACCTGGGCCAGATGAAAACCAAAGCCACACCCAATGATGACGGCAGCTACAGCGTTAATGGCACCAAGATATTTATCAGTGCCGGCGAGCATGATCTCACCGAAAATATTGTTCATATAGTGCTGGCGAAACTGCCTGATGCACCCGAGGGCACCAAGGGGCTCTCACTGTTTATTATTCCCAAGTTTCTTCCCGCTGAAGATGGTTCTGCCGGTGAGCGCAATGGCGTCAAATGCGGATCAATCGAACACAAGATGGGTATTCATGGCAATGGTACAGCGGTGCTTAACTTTGACGACGCCAAAAGCTTTTTAATCGGCAAGCCTCATGAAGGTCTTGCGGCTATGTTCACCTATATGAATGTAGCGCGAATAGGTACGGCGAGCCAGGGTGCCGCAGCCGCAGAACGCTCATATCAAGGTGCTGCAGCCTATGCTCGCGAGCGCCTGGCGATGCGTTCCCTGTCCGGGGCTAAAAACCCCGACGGCCCGGCGGATGCGATTGTTGAGCATCCGGATGTACGCCGTATGCTGCTTACCCAGCGAGTGATTGCCGAAGGTGGTCGTGCCATGGTTATCTATGCCAGCCAGTTTGCAGATCTCTACAGTGGCGGCAAAACAGCCCAGGTTCGCGAAGCAGCGGAAGAGCGCCTTGGATTTTGTACACCGATCCTCAAAGGTTTTATCACTGAGTTGGGTGTTGAGGCCGCAAACCACGGTGTGCAGGTGTTTGGTGGTCACGGCTATATCAAAGAGTGGGGTATGGAGCAGATCCTTCGCGATAGCCGCATTGCCACTCTCTACGAGGGAACAACCGGAATTCAGGCCCTGGATCTGGTGGGCCGCAAAGTCCTGCTGGATAAGTTTAACCAGTTAAATATTTTCACCGGCGAG
>JBMYPM010000064.1:0-7139 GCA_049600275.1 Porticoccaceae bacterium
GCTATCAATGGTGAACAGGCTATAGCCCAGTGTGCTGAAACAGCTTTTGATCGGGTGGTTCTGGATTTAAAACTGGAGACTGAGTCGGGCCTGTCCATATTGCAGCAACTGCGCGCTGTGCGACCGGATACCGACGTGGTTATTCTCACCGGCTACTCAAGCATTTCGACGGCGGTAGAGGCGATAAAGATGGGTGCCACTAACTATCTCTGCAAACCCGCTGGCGCCGATGAAATTATTGCCGCTTTTGAGGAGACCCAGGGCAAGGTTGAGGTGCAGGACTCACCACCATCAGTCAACAGGCTGGAATGGGAACATATCCAGCGCGTGCTGAATGAAAATGATGGCAATATTTCAGCCACCGCAAGAAGCCTGGGAATGCATCGCAGAACGCTGCAGCGAAAGTTGCAAAAGCGGCCGGTAAGAAGCTAGAACTCTCTTTCGGGCTAATTTAAAACTCTGTACCCACGCCCATTTAAACAGCGTCGAACTATACGCTCCTGCTCATAACGAGCGCGTTTATTGCCCTTTACGCCACCCAAAACTGCACCTGCCCCGGCACTGCGTTCGGCGGTTTCATGGTTACCCAGGACCGCACCCAGCACACCGCCAACAACTGCACCTTCGACAACCCCTTCAGTGGTTTCGCTGGCTACATCTATCTGTCGCGCGTAGTTTTCGCAGTCAGCCAGATCTCCATAGTAGGCATCCATATTGACGCCCTGGGTATCGATAATAATTTGCCTGGGCGCACCATAGCCGCCATAGCCATTGGCACAGCCACTGGAAAGCAGGATTACTGCTAAGAGAATGAACGAAGAGTAAAGTTTAGACATGGCTGTTTTCCTTAACCGGTTGAGTTGCCTAAAGCAAACGCCAACCGAGTCATTCGGTTGACGCTGTTAGAATATTTTTTCGCTGTATTACTTGGTGTTGTTCATAATACTGCGAACCGCTGCGGGAAGGTCTCCGGGCAGCACCACCAGCTTGGCATTGTCCGAACCACCCATTTCGGTAAGCGCATCCACATACTTCTCCCCCAGCAGGTACATGGCTGGAAGCTCCTTATCCTGGATGGCATCACTGACTTTGGTCAGTGCAGTTTTGGTGGCCTCCGCCAACACAACCTGGGCTTCCGCATCCCGGCGCGAGGCTTCAAGGCGACCATCAGCATTGAGAATGGCGGCGGTTTTTTCACCGTCTGCCCTGGTGACCGTAGCGCGGCGCTGGCGCTCTGCGGCGGCCTGTTCTTCCATCGCCTCCTGCATGGTACCTGAGGGGTTAATATCCTGGATTTCCACGGTCTTCAGGGTGATACCCCAATCGGCAATATCATCTGAAATTGAGGCCTTCAACTTGGCCTTGATCTGGTCCCGGGATGACAGGGCATCGTCCAGTTTCATTTCACCGACAATGGAACGCAACGAGGTCTGCACCAGTGTGCGAATGGCCAGTTCGTAGTCCTCGACACCATAGACCGCTTTCTCCGGGGAGACGATATTGATGTAGGCCACCGCATTGGCAAGGATCACCACATTATCCAGGGTGATCACCTCTTGGGAGGGAATATCCAGCACTATATCCTTGGTGGTGACCTTATAGGAGACACTATCGATATAGGGAACAATAATATTCAGTCCCGGCTTGAGAGAGCTGTGATACTTACCCAGTCGCTGGACAACCCATTTGGAACCCTGTGGCACCAGTCTTATACCCTTTAACAGGGTAATTAAAACCAGCAGTAAAAAAACAATTACGACTATAGAGCCTTCCATCATATCTTCTCCCTCACTTCGTTATTCAGTGCTGCTCTTGGATAAGAGCTAATTCAATTTAACAACAATTAATGTATTTCCAGAAATTTCCTTAATATGCACGCGATCACCAAGGGTAACTTCATCGTCACAGATAAAATCCCACTCATCATCTCCCAGCACTGGTGTAGTAAATCGCACCTGGCCACGGCTGTGCTCGGTGGGCGCCTTGATAACCTGCCCGGCTTCACCAATTGCCGCATCGCGGCTGATACCGGCGCTAGTTTTATCGATCATTTTCGGCTTAAAGTATTTAAACCATAAGAAAGTGCAGGCAACAGAGGAGACTGTCCAGATTAATATCTGTGCGGGAAAATTGAGATCCAGCACCAGCATTAACAGCCCGACAACCAGTGCCCCGAGACCAAACCAGAGAATGGTAAAGCTGGGAATAAATATCTCCCCGGCCACCAATATCATTCCGAATACCAGCCAGTGCCAATACAACAATTCAAAATCCATCATCATCCCTCTTTTTGATTTTTCTATTCACTAACAAATTAGAACACAATCCAAGTCAGTACATAAAGGTCAATACATAATAGCCTAGCAAATTACCCACAGCTGCGTGCAAAGCTTTTATCGGCCAGCTATTGGCGCACTAAATTCATCAGGATGGCATCTTCACGGCCAAACTCTGTGGGGTAGTAGTCGCGCCTCTGCCCGACCTCTATAAAACCATGGTTCTGATACAGGCGTATGGCACGGAAGTTGGAAACCCGCACTTCCAGATAGACAACCTCTACCTTATCGGGCAGCTGTTTTAAAAGCTCGGTCAGTAATTGGGAGCCATACCCGCGACTCTGGTACTCCGGGTTAATACATATATTCAGCACCTCGGCCTGATCCAGCAGGGTCGAAACTACGGCGTAGCCAAGGATTAACTTCGGGTTATTTTCTGCCGCCATCACCAGGCAGCAGTGCTGTTCCTGGCACTCTTCAAACTGCCTGCGAGACCAGGGTGATGCCGTTGCCTGTCGCTCAATAGCGGCAATCTGCAACAGATCCTCAGCGAGCATCTTGCGAATAGAGTATTTTTGATTTGATTCCGTCATAGCCGCCACCGCGCACACCGGTTAAGGCTGGGATGATGCGGGCAACATGTATTGCAGGGTTTTCCAGGCAACTGCTTTCTGCTGGGGGTTCTCAATCATGCTGCTTAACGAGGGCAGTAAAAGCGCCGTTGTCTGCTCAGAGATAACCACCCGGCCAGTTTCTTTTTGCTCTTGCAGGCCAGGGCTGAGCAACCAGTTAGCCGCGCTATCGCCCAAAAATAAAATTGACTTAACCGGCTTGCTGTCCAGTCGGCCATTTAACAGGGTCACAAGAAATTCTCGCACCTCGCTCTCATCACCCGGAGCATTCGGATAGGGTGGCCACTCAACCAGCTCCATCTGCGGCAAGCGACTGATACCACAGCCGATAGCATTTAAGATATTGGTCAACAGTTGCATCTGGCCGGTATCAGCGAGTGCGCCCTCAACAGCCGTGCACACCAGCAGTTCTTCGCTGGCCTGCCAGAATGAAAAACTAACCTCTATGGCCGTTACCGGTTGTGGCTCTTCTGCCACCGGGGGAACTCTTGCAGCCTTAGTCGCTTTAGGCTTTGCTGGGCTGGCCGGTTTTTTATTATCAAAGTCGAGATTAACCAGGGCAGCCAGGTCTCCCGGCTTTTTGCTGCCTTTTTCGGCTATCTCAACTGGCTGGCTTTGCCCATCAGCTTTTGCAGACCCATGGGCAGCTGATTTAGCTGTACCGGAGTCAGCTGCAATATCTTCATAAACAGCATCTCGGGGGAGATATTGGCATATCCCAAGAGTCTGTAAATACTGATATTGCAGCTGCTGGTCCATCAGACACCGCCCAACTGCGGGTGCAGGCGCCCCGGGTTGCGCATTAATGTCAGGGCATTTAAATAGGCCTTGGCACTGGCGACAAGAATATCTGTATCCGCCCCCTGGCCATTGATAATACGTCCGTCTTTCTCGAGACGCACAGTCACACCACCCTGGGAATCTGTCCCTTCTGTCACTGCATTCACTGAGTAGAGCTGCAGATTGGTATCACTGCTCACCATACTTTCAATAGCATTAAAGATGGCATCCACTGCACCGTCGCCGGAGGCTTCGGCACTGTGCTCCTTACCCTGGTAAGAGATAACAATTTTCGATTGTGGCGGCTGCCCGGACCTGGACAACACTTCGAGATCCACCAGTGTCAGGGCATCGTCTTCAGTGCCCATCTGTACCTCGGAAACCAGCGCCTGCAGATCCTCATCGAAGATCTCGCGCTTCTTATCTGCCAGTGCCTTAAAGCGCACAAACACATCGTTAAACTCTTCCTTGCTGTCGAACTTGATACCCAGCTCATCGAGACGCGAGGCCAGTGCCGCACGACCCGATAACTTGCCCAGTGATAATTTATTGGTCGTCCAGCCGACATCCTCGGCCTTCATAATTTCGTAGGTCTCGCGGAATTTCAAAATTCCGTCCTGGTGAATGCCAGACTCGTGGGCGAAGGCATTGGCACCGACAATGGCTTTGTTGGGCTGTACCGGGAATCCGGTGATACCGGAAACCAGTCTCGAGGTCGGCACTATATGCTGGGTATCTATATGGGTTTCAACCGGGAATACATCCTTGCGCGTGCGCACGGCCATCACCAGCTCTTCCAGGGAGGCGTTACCAGCCCGCTCACCGAGACCATTAATCGTACATTCAACCTGTCGCGCACCGTTCTGCACAGCGGCCAGGCTATTGGCCACGGCCAGCCCCAAATCATTGTGGCAGTGTACGGAGAAAATCGCCCTGTCGGCATTGGGCACTGTATTTAACAGGCGCTTAACCATGGCGCCATATTCACCCGGATCGGAATAGCCGACGGTATCCGGCAGATTGATAGTGCTTGCACCGGCTTCGATTACCGCTTCGGTAATTCGGCACATAAAATCAAACTCGGTGCGGCTGGCATCCTCCAGGGAGAACTCCACATCATCGATCAGGTTGCGGGCGATTTTGACCGCGCCAACTGCCTGCTCGAGTACCTGGTCCGGCTCCATCTGCAGCTTGTGCTTCATATGAATCGGCGAGGTGGCAATAAAGGTGTGAATGCGCCCGGCATTGGCTCCTTGAAGGGCCTCGGCGGCACGCTCAATATCCCCTCTCACCGCCCGTGACAGGCTGCAAATACGGCTGCCGGTCACTGTGTTGGCTATCGCCTGTATAGCTTCAAAATCACCCTGGCTGGAGATCGCAAAGCCCGCTTCAATAACATCGACGCGCAATTTTTCCAGCGCCTTGGCGATGCGCACTTTTTCATCTTTGGTCATCGATGCGCCGGGACTCTGCTCACCGTCGCGCAAGGTAGTATCAAAAATAACTAACTTTTCTTTAGACTGGGTATTCATGGTCTCTTCTATTCCTAATTGGAGCCGAATCTATATTTGAAGCGCTTAGATTAACAGCCACATTGTAAAACGGATTCACCCCTAATGGGGCTAGAATTTTATTGCCAGGGGCAATAAACGAAAATTTGGATGAGGTATAACGATAGATGCCCCTTAGGGCAGGAGAAGAAATAGTCCACGTGCGAGAACAGCGGTCTGGTGACCGGTATTCGCAACAGCTTGATAGGTGGAATTATTCATAGTTTGTATTCAAACAGTTTTCGGCTGTTTTTCCAAGCGCAAATTCAGCTGGCCTTACTCATCGTTAACCTTTTCCATACCCAGATCAGTGGCGCGGAGAAACTAAAGGTAACAGCCATAGCAAAAAGAATACGCGGCGGATCAATGGTGATCACCACAAAGCCCATCACAATCGACAGGATAACAATAAATGGAACCTTGCCCCGCAAATCAACTTCTTTAAAGCTCGGGTATTTAAAATTGGAGACCATCAACAGACCAGCCGCTGCGGTGAGCATTGCGCCAGTTATCGACAACCCAAGGGATGGCTCAAGTTCATAGGTAGACCAGATAAACCCAGCCACCAGTGCCGCTGCTGCCGGACTGGGCAGACCGGTAAAGGTTTTCTTGTCGGCCAGCTCGGCCTGGACATTAAAGCGCGCCAGGCGCAGCGCAGCGCAGGATGCATAGACAAAGGCTGCGGCCAAACCCAGCTTGCCGAGATCGCTCACTCCCCAGCCATAGGCCACTACCGCAGGTGCGACACCAAAGGAGACCATATCGGAGAGACTGTCATACTGCACACCAAAGTCACTTTGGGTGTTGGTCATGCGCGCGACGCGGCCGTCGAGACCATCAAAAATCATCGCGGCAAAAATTGCCATGGCCGCAAACTCAAAATGACCACTAAACCCTGAGAGTACAGCGTAGAAGCCACCAAACAGCGCACCGGTGGTGAGTATATTGGGCAGCAGATATATACCTTTACGGCGACTGGGTGCTTCCCCGGCCGCTGTCGGCTTAAGGTCTACCACCTTCTCTGTCTGCTCTACCTTATCAACCATGCTCTACCTTTCTACTATTGTTCAGGATACCGGTCGCATTATAAGCCTTTAGCCTGTAAATAGCAGTTTAGCCTTCCAAATAGCAATGATGCATTTTATCCAGGTCATCCTGGGACAGGCCCAGTGCCGATATCAGGTAGTTTTTAACATCGCCATAACCCGCTTCAATGGCATCGAGAAAGGCAACTATATTGTCCGGATGAACAGAGCAGTATGGCATTAACCATTCGCGATCCCAGTTCTCCACATTGGCTTTGCGCAGATGCTCTTCAACAATAGCAATCAACTTATCCGAATCATAATGCTCAAGGGTAAGCATATAGTCCTGGATAATAGTCTCCCGGGGGACATCCAGTGCCGAGAGAATCAACGCGGCTGCCATACCAGTGCGGTCTTTACCTGCGGAGCAGTGAAACACCGATGCGTTGTCAGTATTGTCGACTATATGGCGCATAAAGCGGCTGAAGGCGGGAATCACTGCCTCAATACAGGAACTATAGGAGTTGACCACCAGCTGATGAGAGGACTCTGCGGTCAGTTCACCTTCAAACAGAAACTCCCAGAAGCGCGAGATATCACCAATCAGAATCTGGTAGTCATCAATAAACTCGGCGCGAACCGCGCAGCTCGGTGACTGCTGCTGTTCTTCACTGCGGCGAAAATCATGCACCCTGTTGATACCAATCTTCTCGAGGGTATCCAGGTCATTATCGCTGAGGGAGGCGAGATGACCACAGCGCATTATCTTGCGCCACTTAACCGTTCGACCCTGGGCATTTCTGTAGCCACCTATATCGCGAAAGTTAATACCACCATCCAGGTCAATCACTCTGGTTGTGCTGTTTTCCATAATTA
>JBMYPM010000065.1:0-6864 GCA_049600275.1 Porticoccaceae bacterium
AGGGGAAGAACATAATCTAATCTTACTTCTCCAAAAAATATATCTATTGGAATTAATAATAGGACCAAAAAACCTTGGATCAGTAAAAGAGTTTTTATTGAGAGATTTAGTTTCATTTTTGTACCTTTAAATGTTACTTACAAAATCATTCAACAGTAACAGACTTAGCCAGGTTCCTTGGCTGGTCAACATCGGTGCCCTTTAGCAGGGCCACATGGTAGGAGAGCATCTGCAGTGGCAGTGTGTAGATTATTGCCTCCAGGCTCTGGGGCACATGGGGCATAGCAATAACCGTGGTTCCCGGCTCACTGACAAAGCCGGCATCTGCATCGGCAAACACAAACAGTTCGCCGCCGCGTGCGCGAACCTCATGGAGATTGGATTTTAGTTTTTCCAGCAGCTCATTGTTGGGGGCTACGGTGATGACCGGCATATTCTCATCTACCAAGGCCAGAGGGCCATGCTTTAGCTCACCGGAAGGGTAGGCCTCTGCATGGATGTAGGAGATCTCCTTAAGCTTGAGGGCACCCTCAAGGGCAATTGGATACTGCTCACCACGACCTAAAAATAGTGCGTGATGTTTGTTGGCAAAGGACTCTGACATCTGCTGAATAACTGGATCCAGGTCGAGAACTGCTGCACAAAGCTCTGGCAGTTGGTGAAGGTTTTCCACTAGGTCTTTTTCAAGGTTAGCATCGAGCCCTTTGTGGCGACCCAGAGATAAAGTGAATAGCTGCAATGCGACTAACTGAGTGGTAAAGGCTTTGGTCGATGCCACACCAATCTCTGGACCAGCCATGGTCATCAGGGAGATATCTGATTCCCGAACCAGTGAGCTGTTGGCAACATTACAGATTGCGACAAAGCCGAGATAGCCACTGTCTTTCGCTTTGCGCAGTGCCGCCAGAGTATCTGCGGTTTCACCGGATTGTGAGATAGTCACAAACAATGTGCCTGCAGGTACAGGGACTGTTCGGTAGCGATATTCACTGGCTACTTCTACCTGACAGGGAACGCCGGTATATTCTTCAAGCCAGTATTTAGCAACCAGGCCGGAGTGAAAGCTGGTGCCACAGGCAACGATTTGAATATTATTTGTCTGGGCAAAAAGCGCTTCAGCCTGATAGCCAAAGATGGCCTCGCGAATATGGTCGCTGGCAATACGGCCTGCCGTTGTATTGGCTAATACCGCTGACTGCTCAAAGATTTCTTTCTGCATAAAGTGTCGGTACTGGCCTTTTTCGGCAATCAGGTCTTTATCATCTAATTGCTCTACGGGCCTTTCAACCTGTGCGCCGGACTGGTCATAAATACTGTAGCTGGCGCTGGAGATCTCAACTAAATCTCCCTCTTCTAAAAATACAAATCTATCTGTTACCTGGCGCAGCGCCATTTGATCTGAGGCGATAAAGTTTTCATCTATACCCAAACCAACAACTAATGGGCTGCCACTGCGCGAACCAATCAGAACATCCGGCTGATCTTGTGAGATAACACCAAGAGAGTAAGCACCTTCAAGTCTGGCAATGGTTTTTTCAACCGCACCGCGTAAGCTATTCTCAGTCTTAAGCTGTTGATTGACCAGATGCGCAATAACTTCACTGTCTGTTGCACTGACAAACTTATATCCCGCCTGGGTCAGTTCACTGCGCAACTGTTCATGGTTTTCAATAATGCCGTTGTGGACAATTGAAATACCTGAAGAGGTGTGTGGGTGGGAATTTATGCTGCTGGGTTCACCATGAGTTGCCCACCGGGTGTGAGCGATTCCGGTGGTGCCGGCGAGGGAATTGGCTGCACCGAGCTTTTCCAGCTCAGCCACTTTGCCAATAGTTTTGTGGGTTTGCAGTGTTTGGCTTGCATCAATAATCGAAAGACCTGCAGAGTCATAGCCACGATATTCAAGCCGACGCAGACCTTCAATTAATATTTTATAAACATTGCGCTGTGATGCTGCACCTACAATTCCACACATATTTTTTAGTCCGTTTTATCTAGCCCGTTTTATTTTTTTTGGGGGCGTTTCCAACCCTGTATATTGCGCTGCTTGGTTCTGCCGACGGCAAGGTTGTCTTCCGGTACTTCGACAGTTACTGTCGAGCCAGCGGCAACAAACCCCTTATCACCTATAGTCAGTGGCGCAACCAATGTGCTGTTTGAACCGATAAAGCTATTGTCGCCAATGGTAGTTTTAGATTTATTCACGCCATCATAGTTGCAGGTAATTGTACCTGCACCTACATTTACTTTTTCACCCAGCTGGGCATCGCCAACATAGCTGAGGTGATTAATTTTACTGCCATTGCCAACTATAGCCTTTTTTGTCTCTACAAAGTTGCCGACTTTGGTATCTGAACCCAGTTCGGTTCCGGGACGGATGCGGGCAAAGGGCCCCAGCACAGCGCGATCGCCAATCGTTGACTGGTCGATCACGGTATTGGCTTTTATCTCAACACCGTCACCGATGGTGCTGTTTATAATATGGCAGTTCGGCCCAATACTCACGCCCGAGCCAATCTTTACATCGCCTTCAAAAACACAGTTCACATCAAAGAAGTTATCGGTACCTGCCTCTAATGTTCCGCGCTGATCAAACCGCGCAGGATCTGCCAGGCTAGTGCCTGAAACCATTAGCGCGTCGGCAAGCTGTGCCTGATAGGTGCGCTCGAGGGCGGCCAGTTGCTGGCGGTTGTTAATACCCTCAACTTCCGAGACTGAACCCGGGTGTATACCATTGATGTTATAGCCAGCTTCTCTGGCAATTGATATCAGGTCGGTTAGATAGTATTCGCCCTGGGCATTGTTGTTATCTATTAAAGGCAACCACTCAGCAAGTTGTTCCGATGTTAATGACATTACGCCAGTATTTACTTCATCGACTTTTAACTGCTCTGAGTTGGCATCTTTTTGTTCAACAATGGCTTCAATCTGTCCATCGGCATCGCGAATAATCCGGCCGTAACCCTGGGGGTTGGCAAGTTGAATGGTTAGCAGGCCAATACTTTTATCATCCACAGCATCGAGCATCTGGCTGATAGTGTCAGGGGTAATGAGCGGAACATCACCGTAGAGGATAACCACCTTGGAGTTGGCGCGCAGCTCTGGCAGTGCCATACGCACAGCATGACCTGTGCCAAGCTGTTCGGCCTGTTCAACCATGCTAATCGATGGGTCATTGTAGATGGCTCGTACAGCCTCTGCACCATGACCGGTTACAATAATATTTTTCGATTCACCAACGGCATTGGCGGCATCCAACACATGACCGAGCATGGGTTTACCGGCTAATTTATGCAGTACCTTTGGCAGCAGGGATTTCATTCGCGTTCCCTTGCCGGCTGCAAGAATAACGATATCAGTAGTTTTCATCGATTTTCGATCCGCGTTACAGGTAATTAAAAATTCAGGCTTACGTTACTGTCAAACGTAAGTCAGTACAAGCCATCTTGAGAACAACTTTCTACAGCTGAACTTTTTTCAGCTAAAAAAAAAGGGCGGCATAGCCACCCTTTTTTCACTTGAGTGACGCTTAGCCACCAAGCTTCTTACGTAACTGCGCAACAGTTTTAAGCTGTGCAGATGCTTCTGCCAACATTGCCGCTGCTTTTGAGTACTCTATCTCACCAGTCTGGTTGGCAATTGCCTGTTCTGCATCTTTTACCGCTTCAGCTGCTGCAGCTTCGTCGATATCACCAGCACGCACCGCTGTATCTGCCAGTATGGAGACCATATTTGGCTGTACTTCCAGATAGCCGCCAGAGAGGTAGTAGATCTCTTCTTCACCATTCTGCTTGATAAGCCTGACTGGGCCAGGCTTAAGATCGCTGAGCAGTGGGGCGTGACCCGCGGTTACACCAAGCTCTCCAAGAGAACCTGTGGCAACCACCATCTCAATCAATCCGGAAAAGATTGATTCATCTGCACTTACGATGTCGCAATGAACTGTCATAGCCATAATTATAGCGCCTGCTTATTCCGGATTAGAGCTTTTTGCTTTTCTCAACAGCTTCTTCGATTGAACCGACCATGTAGAAGGCCTGCTCCGGTAAGCTATCGTATTCGCCAGCAAGAATGCCTTTAAATCCAGAAATAGTATCTTTAAGTGAAACATACTTGCCTGGTGCGCCGGTGAAGATCTCTGCTACGTGGAAAGGTTGTGACAGGAAACGTTCGATCTTACGTGCGCGTGTTACTACCTGCTTATCTTCTTCCGAGAGCTCATCCATACCGAGAATGGCAATAATATCTTTCAGTTCTTTAAATCGCTGCAGTACTGACTGTACGCCACGGGCAACTTCGTAGTGCTCCTGGCCAATAATCAGTGGATCCAGCTGGCGTGAAGTTGAATCCAGAGGATCTACCGCAGGGTAAATACCTTTAGAAGCAATATCACGGCTCAGTACAACGGTTGAATCCAAGTGAGCAAAGGTTGTTGCTGGCGATGGATCGGTCAAGTCATCCGCAGGTACGTATACCGCCTGTACAGATGTAATAGAACCGGTCTTGGTTGAAGTAATACGCTCCTGCAGGGCACCCATTTCCTCAGCCAGGGTAGGCTGGTAGCCTACCGCTGATGGCATACGACCCAACAGTGCTGATACCTCTGTACCCGCCAACGTGTAACGGTAGATGTTATCAACGAACAACAGTACGTCTTTACCTTCGTCACGGAATTTTTCTGCCATGGTCAGGCCGGTCAGTGCTACACGCAGTCTGTTACCTGGAGGCTCATTCATCTGACCGTATACCATGGCTACTTTTGATTCGCTTGGCTTCTCGACGTTTACAACGCCAGATTCCTGCATCTCGTAGTAGAAATCGTTACCTTCACGAGTACGCTCACCAACACCAGCAAATACTGACAGGCCGGAGTGTTCAGTCGCAATGTTATTGATCAGCTCCATCATGTTTACAGTTTTACCAACACCTGCACCACCGAAGAGTCCAACCTTACCGCCTTTAGCGAACGGGCATACCAGGTCGATAACCTTAATACCGGTTTCGAGAAGATCGTCTGACGCATCCAGCTCATCGTAGGATGGTGGCTTGCGGTGAATTGCGCTGCGCTCTTTCTCACCAATTGGCCCTTTCTCGTCAATTGGATTGCCGAGTACATCCATAATGCGACCCAGTGTCTCAGTACCTACAGGTACAGAGATTGGTGCATTTGTGTTGCTGACACTCAGTCCGCGGCTAACACCTTCAGAGGCACCCATAGCAATAGTACGAACTACGCCATCGCCTAACTGCTGCTGAACTTCCAGGGTTAAACCTTTGTCGTCGACGATTAATGCGTCATACACGTTGGGTACCTGATCTCGTGGAAATTCCACGTCGATCACAGCACCAATAATTTGAACGATTCTTCCGCTACTCATGTCCGGTTCCTCTTTACTCAATCTTTAAAAATTCGTTGGGCTTTATACGGCGGCTGCGCCACTTACAATTTCTGACAGCTCTTGGGTAATCGCTGCCTGACGGGCCTTGTTATAAAGCAGTTGCAATTCGTCGATCATTTCACCGGCATTGTCGGTGGCGTTCTTCATCGCCAGCATTCGCGCGGCTTGCTCACAAGCTTTGTTCTCTACAACGCCCTGATAGACCTGGGATTCGATATAGCGAACCAGAAGTCCATCGAGCAGTTCCTTGGCATCGGGCTCATAGATATAATCCCAATGGTGTGAAAGCTTTTCGTCCGTGCTCGGCTTTAAAGGTAACAGCTGTTCAACCGCTGGCTGCTGGGTCATGGTGTTTACAAACACATTGTTGACCACTAACAGCTGGTCGATACGACCTTCTTCATAGGCATCCAGCATAACTTTAACGCCACCGATCAGGTCCTGTGCACTGGGCTCATCACCCAGATCCTTAACGGCCGCGACTATATTGCCGCCAACACTGTTAAAGAATCCGCCAGCTTTATTGCCAACGGCACAGATCTCAATTTCAACACCCTGGTCTGAGAGCTCTTTCATTGATTTCAGAGCTGCTTTAAACAGGTTGATATTGAGACCACCACAGAGACCACGATCTGTTGAAATCACGATAAAGCCTACACGCTTAAGCTCGCGCTGCTCCAGATACTGGTGCTTGTACTCGGAGACTGCATTGGCGATATGGCTAACCACATCACGGATACGAAGGGCATAGGGCTTACCTAATTCCATTCGATCCTGGGCGCGACGCATCTTGCTCGCAGCAACCATTTCCATGGCTCTGGTGATTTTTTGCGTGCTGCCAATACTAGCAATTTTGGTTCTTACTTCTTTTCCGATTGCCATTTCTTATGCCTGCCTACAGTGACTTACCAGGTTTGAGTTGCAACAAATTTTTCTAGCGCAGCTTTAAAGCCTGCAGCTATATCATCGTTGTAATCGCCTGACTGGTTGATTTGATCCATCAGATCACTGTGCTCAGCCTTCATGTAAGAGAGCACGGAAGATTCAAAATCACCGATCTTGTTCACTTCAACGTCTTGCAAGAAGCCGTTATCCGCTGCATAAATCATCAGACCCATTTCCGCAATGCTCTGCGGTGAGTACTGCTTCTGCTTCATCAGCTCAGTTACGCGCTCACCGTGATCAAGCTGGGCCTTAGTGGCATCATCCAGATCAGATGCAAACTGCGAGAATGCAGCCAGTTCGCGATACTGTGCCAGTGCGGTACGAATACCACCGGACAGCTTCTTAATAATTTTCGTCTGTGCCGCACCACCCACACGAGATACAGATACACCTGCATTCATCGCTGGACGTATGCCGGCGTTGAACATGTCAGCTTCAAGGAAGATCTGACCATCGGTAATCGAGATTACGTTGGTTGGTACGAATGCTGATACGTCACCAGCCTGGGTTTCAATAACAG
>JBMYPM010000066.1:0-6842 GCA_049600275.1 Porticoccaceae bacterium
TTTAGGAGCTTCCTCTACAGGAGGAGCTGGCTCTTCTGCTGCTGAGGGCTCTTCTTTGGCTGAGGGCTCTTTATCCGCTGAGGGCTCTTTATCCGCTGAGGGCTCTTCAACCACATCCTCAACCACAGGAACAGCTTCTTCGGCGGGTGCTGCAGGCTCTTCAACAGGCGCCGGCTCTGCAGGCGCTTCTTCTGCTGGTGCCTCTTCGACAGGCGCCTCATCGACAACTGGCGTTTCCTCTACAGCGGCCTCTTCAACTACCTCTGCAACTTCTTCTTTAGGGCTTGGTGGGGCTGGCTTGGCGGTCTTGATTAGACCTTCAGCCAATAGAATGGTGATTTTTGCGTCTGCATTTACCCAGTTCTTATCTGCATCTTTAACTGCATAGCGTCCTGAGCCTTTTTGGTAAACAGTGTATTCCTTAGTCTTTTTTATAACTTTCATCGGTAACACCTCTTATTATGATTACTCGTCTGAGTTTATAGTTTTTCCTGATACCGCCTCTTAACTTGCTTTTAATTATGTCTAAATTGCTCTCTGGAAAATCCACGGCTGCTGTATCCTAACTGAAAAACAGCAGCCATGGGAATAATTGAATCTACTTCGCCTCTGGATCCTTGCTGCGCAGTTTAATGCTTAACTCACGCAACTGTGCGCTGTCCACATCACCAGGAGCATCGGTAAGCAGGCAGGCTGCCGACTGGGTTTTAGGGAAGGCGATAACATCGCGAATAGAGTCCGCACCGACCATCAACATAATCAGTCTATCCAGGCCAAATGCCAATCCACCATGAGGTGGCGCACCGTGCTTAAGGGCATCCAGCAGGAAGCCAAACTTCTCGCGCTGCTCTTCCTCATTGATACCCAGCACTTCAAATACAGTCTCCTGCATATCCTGGTCGTGAATACGAATAGAACCACCACCAAGCTCGCAGCCATTAAGTACCATATCGTAGGCACGAGACAGTGCTTCACCGGGGTTGGCCTGCAGTTCTTCCCTGGAACAGGAAGGTGCTGTAAAGGGATGGTGCAGTGGCGTCAGGCCACCATTATCTGTGGTTTCAAACATCGGGAAATCGACAACCCACATCGGTGCCCACTCGCTAGTGTAAAGATTTAAATCTTCACCCACTTTACAGCGCAATGCACCGAGAGCCTCAGATACAACCTGTGATTTATCCGCACCGAAGAACACTATATCGCCATTTTTCGCATCCAGGCGCTGCATAATATTCATGGTCACTTCATCGCCGAGGAATTTAATAATCGGCGACTGCAGGCCTTCTATACCAGACTCAATGGCATTGACCTTAATCCATGCCAGGCCTTTGGCACCATAGATAGAGACAAACTTAGTGTACTCATCAATCTTCTTGCGCGAAATCTCCGCACCACCAGTAACCTTCAGTGCTGTCACTCGACAGGCAGGGTCGTTGGCCGGGCCGGCAAAGACTTTAAATTCAATATCTTTAAGCAGGTCTTTAATCTCAACCAGCTCGAGAGGTATTCGCAGGTCGGGCTTATCTGAACCGTACTTCTGCATGGCATCTGCATAGGTCATACGTGGAAACTCAGCAAACTCCACACCCAGGTGTTCGGCGAAAATCCCGCGAATCATGGTTTCAGTGGTCGACATAATCTCCTCTTCATCGACAAAAGAGGCTTCTATATCAATCTGTGTGAATTCTGGCTGGCGATCTGCGCGCAGATCTTCATCGCGGAAACATTTAGCGATCTGGTAGTAGCGGTCAAAGCCGGCAACCATCAATAACTGCTTAAACAGCTGGGGAGACTGGGGCATGGCAAAAAACTGGCCTGGATGAGTTCGCGACGGAATCAAATAGTCACGGGCACCCTCAGGTGTAGCACGGGTCATAATCGGCGTTTCGATATCCAGGAAGCCATCGTCCACAAGGTAATTGCGAATTGAAGAGGTAATCTTTGAACGGAAGCGCAGGCTGTTTTGCATCTCGGTTCGACGCAAATCCATATAGCGATACTTAAGGCGAACATCTTCACCAACGGTAACATGTTCGTCGAGCTGAAATGGCGGTGTCTCTGCACTGTTGAGAATTTCCAGAGCGGTTCCGTAGACTTCAATCTCACCGGTAGCCATATTAGGGTTAACCGTAGCCTCGCTGCGAGCGCGTACCTTACCGGTTACCTTTAAGACATATTCAGAGCGAACCTTGTCAGCCTGAGCGAAAAACTCACCGGCATCGGGATCAAATACCACCTGAACAATACCTTCACGATCGCGCAGGTCGACAAAAATAACACCGCCGTGGTCACGACGACGATCAACCCAGCCACAGAGGGTAACTTCTTCATCAATATTTTTACTGGTGACTAATCCACAATAGTTAGATCGATACATCTGGTGTCTATCCCTACTCTAATTTATTAAAATTTTATTTAAGATGCGCTGGGATTATCAGCACATCAACTTTCTTTATTACCACTAAGATTCTTTTTACTGCCTGTCTTAAAGTCTGTCTCGTACCAGCCACTGCCACTCAAGCGGAATCCAGCCGCTGAAAGTTGCTTCTTCAATTCTGGTTTTGCACAGGCCGGGCAGTCTATAAGACTCGCATCACTCATCTTTTGCAAGGCCTCAAGCTCATGCCCACAGGCCTGGCAGCGATACTCATATATAGGCATTTATTGATTTCCTAACCATTATCCAACGGCTGCCTAATTTAGCAGCCGGTAAAAAAGCGACGCATTATACCCCAGCACCTGCGGTTCGAGAATGCCCCCGCGGAAGCTTAAACCGTTGAATATTAAAAAAAAGCCCAAATTTGGTGCGATTCTTGGCACAACCGGAAAACAGCGGCTATAAATAATGTCGAGGCCCTGTTCGCAGTTGCCCCCCGACACGACAGGGATAGTGTAAATTTACCTTTATAAAGGACGAGATAATGGCTGCTAAAAAAGGAACAGCAAAATCGAAACCAAAGGCAAAGGCAAAAGCCCCTGCCAAAAGAAAGACCCCTTCGAAAATAACCGCGGCAAGAAGCACTGCACCGAAAAAAGCATCAGTGGTCAGAGGCACCAGCAAAAAGATTGCTGCAAAGAAAAAACCGCTTGCCAAAAAACCGCTAACCAAGAAGCCCGTTAAGAAAAAAGTTGCAGCTAAAAAATCTGTGGCGAAAAAGCCGGTTACTGCCGTTAGGGAGCGCTACAGCAAAACACAAATTATCAGTGAACTGGCCGCCAACACCCATATGACCCGCAAACAGGTTAATTCTGTGCTCGATGAACTGGCAGTACTGATTGAGCGACATGTTAAAAAGCGCTCAGTGGGTGAGTTTGTCCTTGCCGGCCTGGTTAAAATTCACACCGTTAAGCGCCCAGCCAAGAAGTCTTACAAAGGCATAAACCCGTTTACCGGTAAAGAGACCATATTTAAAGAGCGACCCGCCTCTGTTGCGGTAAAGGTTCATGCGCTTAAAGGTCTTAAGGATATGGCGCAATAACTGTAAACAGCTTTTACAGATTTTTTTTACAGCGCCATTATTGCACTATCCCTGGCAGGGCTGGCTTATCACCAGTCCATGGGGCTCGAGTGACGCCGCAATTCGCTCGACCCTGTGCGCCAGCATATCTTCCGGGTAGGCAACAGCTTCCACCGCTCCCCAAATCGGCCGCGGCCAAGCCGCGTCGCTTTTAAACCTGGCCACATGGTGCATATGCAACTGCGGCACCATATTGCCAATCGTCGCCACATTGATTTTATCCGCAGCAAAAAGTGCCGCCAGGGTCTCGGCCAAGAGACTGGACTCGTGCAAAAGCTGTAACTGATCAGCACTGTCCAACTGATAGATCTCTTGCATGCCATCTCGCTGCGGCACCAGAATACACCAGGGGTAATTGGCATCCCGGCTGAGGAGTAAAAGACTCAGTGGAAAGCGTCCTACCAGAACAGTATCCGCCTCCAGTTGTGGATGTAATTGAAACATTTTGCCCTCATATCTGCTTATGGCTGTACCGCGACTGCAACGCACCGTAAAATAGCCGACTTAAACTCATTGACCACCAGTGTAAGAGAAACCATGCGCGCCAGCCAATACCTGATTTCAACAAAAAAAGAATCACCCGCCGACGCTGAAGTTATCAGCCATAAACTCATGCTGCGAGCAGGAATGATTCGCAAAGTCGCCTCGGGACTCTACTCATGGCTGCCCATAGGCCTGCGCGTCTTCCGCAAAGTTGAAGCCATAGTTCGCCAGGAAATGGATAAGTCCGGCGCCCAGGAAATTATGATGCCAGTGGTACAACCAGCAGACCTCTGGGAAGAGTCCGGTCGCTGGGGACAGTTTGGCCCGGAACTGCTGCGTATTAAGGACCGTCACGACCGCGAGTTCTGTCTTGGTCCAACCCACGAAGAGGTGGTAACCGATATTATTCGCAATGAAATTCGCAGCTATAAACAGCTACCAGCCAATTTCTACCAGATTCAAACCAAATTCCGCGATGAGCGCCGTCCCCGTTTTGGTGTGATGCGCACCAGGGAATTCTGTATGAAAGATGCCTACTCCTTTCATGTGGACAGTGCATCATTGCAGGAAACTTATGACCTGATGTACCAGACTTATTCGGCGATCTTTGAACGCACCGGGCTGGTATTCCGCGCCGTACTTGCAGATACCGGCAGCATCGGCGGCAGTGTCTCCCATGAATTCCATGTACTGGCAGACTCTGGAGAAGATGCCATTGTCTTCTCCACCGAGAGTGACTATGCCGCCAATATAGAAAAGGCTGAAGCTACTGCACCAAGCACTGTGGCAGTGGAAGGCAGTGCTGAAATGGCTGAACTGGCCACCCCCGGTGTGCGGACTATCGAAGATCTCTGCGCCTTCGTCGACAGCAGCCCCGAGCAATGCCTGAAAACATTAATTGTCAGCGCCGACGATGAGGAAGGCAATAGCCAGCTCTTCGGCCTAATGGTGCGCGGCGATCACGAGCTCAATGAAGTCAAGGCCCAGCATGCACTGGGACTGGCAACTGAAGTGACCTTTGCCACGGAAGATCAGATCAAAGCCACCCTGAATTGCTCGCCTGGCTCGCTGGGCCCGGTTAATTTAAATCTTCCTATGGTGGTTGATCACAGCGCCGCGCAACTCAGCGACTTTACCTGTGGCGCCAACCGCGACGGCTACCACCTCACTGGTGTTAACTGGCAGCGGGACTGTGGCGAATATACGGTTGCCGATATCCGCAATGTGGTGGCCGGCGATGCCAGCCCCGATGGCAAAGGCGTGCTGGAAATTAAGCGCGGTATCGAAGTGGGCCATATCTTCCAGCTCGGCACCAAGTACAGTGAGGCGATGAAAGCCACAGTACTGGATGAAAATGGCAAAGAGCGCAATATGTCTATGGGCTGTTACGGTATAGGTGTCAGCCGAATTGTCGCCGCCGCTATCGAACAGAACCATGATGATAAGGGTATTATCTGGCCGGACGCCATAGCCCCTTTCCAGATCGCTATAGTGCCGATCAATATGCATAAATCAGAGCAGGTAAAAGAGACCTGCGAAACTCTCTATAAAAAACTC
The DNA here is from genome assembly GCA_049600275.1 of Porticoccaceae bacterium. Lineage (GTDB taxonomy): Bacteria > Pseudomonadota > Gammaproteobacteria > Pseudomonadales > Porticoccaceae > HTCC2207. The sequence continues at coordinate 5,559 of JBMYPM010000066.1, forward strand.
AGCGAGGCTGGCTATGAAGTGCTATTTATGGATGAAGCCAAAGCCAGATTGGGCGGTATGCTGGCAGATGTCGAGCTGATCGGTATTCCCCACCGTATCGTGATTGGCGATCGCGGCCTTGAAGATGGCACAGTGGAATATCGCAATCGCCGCGAACCGGAAAACCAACATATAGCAATGGATAAGCTAGATGAATTTATTAGCGAGAGCGTATTTAAGTAGAACTCTAACCAGGGCAATCTTACTGCTGGCAATGACAGTGTTGGGGCAATATGCCACGGCACTGCCAGAGCCGGATAGTAAGCCAGAGCCGGATAACAAGCCTGACCCGCGACTGGTTTCAGCCCTGAAAACCGCCGCCTCCGCCGCCCACAGTTTCGACAATGCCTACGATGCAGAAGTCTGGCTGGTCGCCAAAGACCGCCCACTGGCAAAAATCATTAAAGACCCCCAGCAGCGCCTTGACCTGCTCAGGTTAATTCATGCCGAAGCCTCTATCGCCCAGCTAAAGCCGGAAATTGTCCTGGCACTTATCGAAGTGGAGAGCCGCTTTGACAGCTATGCCGTCTCCAGCGCCGGGGCAATGGGTATGATGCAGATAATGCCATTCTGGAAAAAAGAGATTGGTCGCCCCAACGACAACCTGATCGATATCCAGACCAACCTGCGCTACGGCTGCACTATCCTCAGGTATTACCTGGATAAGGAAAAGGGCCGTCTCGCCGATGCCCTGGCCAGGTACAATGGCAGCTACGGTGAATACTGGTATGCCGAGCGAGTACTGGATGCCTGGGCAACAAACTGGCGTTAGCCTATATAAAAGATATTCTGAGACCCCTCGGCGCTCCGCTTTGTCCGGGTGGCAACACAAAGCCAGGTGGTTTATTACCTCCACTCAACGGTTTTACTCCATTAGTTTAGTAGTCCCTCTGTATTCCCTTGAGATCAATCACAGAGGGACTATCCCCCCACCACCTCGAAAAAATGAATAAAGACTAACCGCTATCATTCCCTTAAACTAAGCCAACAGCCACTCGTGGAAATATGAACCATTAATTAAAATGCCATTACTATTAAATTGCGATCTCGGCGAATGCGCCGAAGCCCAAAAAACCGGCCTCGACGATCAGGTAATGCCATTTATCGACCAGGCCAATATCGCCTGCGGTTTTCACGCCGGTGACCAGCGCCTGATGAAGAAGACACTGCTCGCCGCCAAACAGCACAATGTCGCCGTCGGTGCCCACCCCAGTTACCCGGATTCAGTTGGCTTTGGCCGTCGTT
>JBMYPM010000067.1:0-6840 GCA_049600275.1 Porticoccaceae bacterium
TTGCCGATATTGTCCGGCGAGGGTGCCGCATAGAGTTTTTCTACCGCCTGCTGGAATCCGTTCCAGTCAACCAGGGTGCCCGCAGACTGCCAATTTTCCAGCAGGTCCAGGTAGGTGCGCACATCGCTGAGGTCGCCGCTGCCATTTAGGGTTGCCGGACCACCCAGCTCTAGCCACAGCTGTTCGACAGTTTCGCGAAGATTGCTGCGCGAACGGTTTTCCCATGCGTTGATTAGCAGTGGGATGACTCGCTGCAGCGTCGCCTGCCCATGTTCAGAAAACTGGCTGTTTAAATCCCCGTCAAGCAGCTTTGTCAGTTGTGCCAGTATCGCCTCTCCCTGTCTCGAGGCTTTTATAGCCGGGCTGCTGTTACTCAGGGCTAGAAGGTCACCTGAGTCAAGCCCGCAAAAAGGCGCCCGCAACAGGGCTAGCCAGGGAATTTTATCTGCGGGCGAAAGCAGGGCGCGGGTTATTGAAACTAGGTCGATCACCGGCATTCTGCTCGCCAGGGGTGTGATATCAATGGCCTGCCACTTTAGGTTGGCTTCACGCAGTGCCGGCACAATGGTTTTAAGGTGGCTGCGTCCGCGAACCAATATAGCAATAGATTCACTGGGGCGGTTGTCGCTCAGGTCGCGGCAGATATCGGCAATATAGCCAGCCTCCGACTGTTCATAATTGTCACCGGAAAAGCCCTGGAAGCTCACTGCTGGTTCAGCGCCGGCCCGCTTGAAAGCCTGCGATGCTGAATAGGGAACAGCGCCGCGACTGATATCGGCAAGCGTCGGGAAGGCCTGGGAAAAAGTATTGTTAACCCAGTCGATAACACCCTTTTGCGAGCGGAAGTTGCAGCTCAAGGTCAGCGCTGTGCACTGCACTGGTCCAACCGGATGGCGCTGGGCATTGATAAACAGGCCGACATTGGCGTTGCGAAATCCGTACAGAGACTGCATGGCATCGCCAACCAAAAACAGTGTCCGACCATCGTCAGGCTGCCACCCAGCAATCAGGTTTTCCAGCAGCTTGATCTGGGCGCCAGAGGTATCCTGAAACTCATCGACCAGTATATGGCGCAGCTGGTAGTCCAGGCGCAGGGTAATATCGGAGATCGATTCATCCTCTGGGGATGGCTCAATCGCTTCCAGTGCCGCCATAGTAATCGCCGGATAGTCACATTGATCATGCTGTTTAAAGACGATATCCAGTTCAGCCGCCAAACAGGGCAGGAGGTAACCCAGGGCATCGAGCAATTGTTGCTGGGCCTGGTCTATCTCGGCTTCGGGAAGATACAGTGCATTAACAATTAACTCATGGATATCAGGGTGGTTATTGCACCAATCCAAAAGCACCAGCATGCGCTGTTTCTCTTCTTTTTTATCCTTCGGGAAGCCATCATTTTTGGTGACCTGCTTGCGCGGCTCAAACCCCTTGGTGACCAGTAGCCCGAGAAGTATTTTCCACTGCACTATACCTGCCAGGCTTATATCCGGCAGTTCGCTAATGCCACTGAGCTGGGCCAGGGGAGAGTTCTTTTCCGCTGGCACATGGTTGGCAGCAAAATCCGCCAGGCTGATTAACTCCCCGGCAATGGGCAGCAGTGCATCCTGAAGCTTGAACAGGCTGTCACCGATTATCTGGTCAATAACCTGTTGGAAATAGTGCTGGTTACCTGCAGCATCATATATAAGTGGCAGCCACTGTTCGCGCTTGCCGAGTATATCGGCAAGCAGTCTTTCACAGCGCGCAGTATCGTTGCCTGTATGGGCCAGCAGCACGGCTAACTGGCTGCCGGTGTCACTGTCCTCTTCAATTTTTTCCAGCAGATTGCGCGCCGCTAGCTCGTAGAGAACCTGGGGCTGTTCACTGGGCTCAGGCAGGGCACCCAGTTTGGTTTCCAGGGCGAACTGGCTGGCAATATAGCGGCAGAAGCCATCAATGGTTTGAATTCGCAAGCGGCCTGGCATCTCAAGCAGATTCCAGCCCAGCTGGTTATTTCGCTCCACCGCCCTGGCGGCCAGGTCCCAGGTCTGTGCCTCGTACTCATTATCAGGTCGTGGCTTATAGGCTGCTGCCTGGAGGGCACTGTGAATACGGCTGCTCATTTCACCCGCAGCTTTGCGGGTAAAGGTGATGCTAAGTATCTCTTCGGGATTTTCTACACTGCATAGCAAGCGTAAAACTCGCTGGGTAATCAGGCCGGTTTTACCGGATCCGGCAGGTGCTGAGACAATAAAACTCTGGGTTGGGTCGAGAGCAAGTTGACGCTGGTCAATATCGGCAACTGTCTGCGCACTGTTATCAGTCAGCTGGCTCATGATTTCACCTGCCTGCTGACAATAGCGTTAACTTCAGGCTCTTCAGGCCAGCGGTTTAAGGGCAGCAAGTGATCCTGAAATCCAAAGCTGGTTTTATCGTGTACCTCGACGCTGATATAGCCAGAGGTGAATTCACTGGCCAGGCTAGAGAGTGATAGCTGCCATTGGTCAATTTGCGCAGGCCAGTTATCAGCAGGCTTTTCAAAGCTGATCAACTGGCTGTCACTGCTGCCTATAAATTTAATATCACCAGCTCGAAGCTGGGCAAAGGCACAGCCATTGGCCTGGGGGCTGCTGGCCAGCAGGTAGAGGGGAAGCTGTGGTTCCGTGGGTCTCTCTTCCGTCCATTTCTTTGGCTTTACCAGGCCGGTTTTGTAATCGATAACCAGTCGTTTGTCACCGATTTGGTCGACCCGATCGAGACGCAGGGATATGTTCAAATCACCAAAGCGAATGCTGGCACTGCTCTCCAGGTTAACCACTTCAAAGGGCTGGCGCAGCTTCTCCTCATCAAGCCACTGGCCGATTAACTTTTCCAGGCGCTGTTGCTCAAGCGCGCGGAAACGGTTGCCGCGGAGAACGGCATGGCGTGGTGCCCATTCGGTTAAGGTTTCAGCTATAACAGTTGCCACCTGTTCAGAGAGTTGCTGTTCAGGGACTGACTTTAAAAAAGTAGAACTCTTCCAGTTGCTCCACAGGCGGTAGAGTATTTCATGGATAAGGGAGCCGCGATCCATAGCCGAAAGTCCCTGGATGGGCTCTTCGAGGGGTTCAGCTTTAAGGCGATGGGTGGCAAAGGCATTAAAGGGACAGATCGCCTGGTTTTCCAGTAGTTTGCTGCCGCCATAGATATTCTCCCTGGCCGGGTTATAGGCAGGTGCCTTATCTAAAGCCAGCTCACACTGTTCAGCCTGGACCAGCCAGGGTGGCTGAGCCCCTGGTTCAACCAGTATGTCTGCACTATCTGATACGGGGATATCGCGAATCAATGGGCTGGGATCGAGGGCTTCCTCGCCACGCATCAATGGATAGCTGAGAATTAATCTCTGGCTGTTGTTTTTATAGTCAGATAGCAGCTCCTGAGCGATCTGTAATTCTCGCTCGGGAAGGCTGTGAGGCATAGCATGCTGACGCTGGAAGTCTGCGGGCAGCAGTGGGTTAATCGCTACAGATGCCGGGAAATTCTGGCTGTGCATGCCGACAATCCACAGCTGGTCGAAGCGCAGTCCCGATCCTTCCAGTAAACCCAGGATCTGCAGTGGCGCATCGGCGGTTTTCGGGTGAAAAACCGACTCCTGTGCCAGCTGTTGCAGATGCTTAAGGGCTGTTGCCAGGCCCACTTCAATGGCCAGGTTATCGAGGGTGCAGAACTGTTCAATGGTGCTGTCCCAATGCTGGCGCTGCTGGTACTCCATACTGTTTAAGCTGCGTGTGCCGGGCCAGCCCATATCATTGAGAAATTGGTTAAAGAAACCGGCCCAGGCCGAAAAGCTTTTCTGGGTGCCGGTTTTAATCCGTGAATATGTTTTTAGATCAATCAAAGGTTGCAGGATCGACAGTATAAACTGCTTCTGCTGTTCCTTGTCTTTGTTAGCATCCGGACTGTTATTCTCTGTAGATGTATCCGGCAAAATAGCGCTGAGAAACTGCTCCAGGGTAAAGTCAAAACGGCGGGTTTTGCGCAGTGCCAATTCACTGTCGACCCGGAACTGCAGGGGCAGCTGGTCAAAGGCGGAGAAGGGCGAGTAGAGCAGTTGCAGCCAATCATTGAGTGGCCGCTTGTACTGCAATATACCGATCAGCTCTAGTGCCCGGTTAACAATCGCTGTCTCTGCCAGTGGGGTGCCCGCTGAGATATTGACCAGCATCTCGCTCTGCTGGCTTTTAAGTGCCTCGGCGGTTACCCGGGCAACCTGCTGCAGGCTATTGTTGAGATCCGGGATAATTATACCCAGCCGCTGGTTTGGATCGGCTTTAAGCTGTTGCGCAGCCCACTGAGTGGCATTGCGCAATTCGGTCTGGGAATCCTGGCATTCCAGGCGATGGTAACTTTGTATGCTGGCGGCAACAGCTGTCGATTGCAGGCTTTTTAGCGAGTTGCTGGCGCTCTCTATAACGGAAGATTGCAATGGTGGTGTCGATTGAAACCCGTAGAGCTGTATCTCTGCTTCGGTGCTCAGGGCACCAGTGCGAAATCCCTGTTCAACAAGCTGCCAGGCGGTCTGCTGGGTGATCAGCTTATTGCGCTGTAACAGCTCCTCGAAGCTGGCAGTCCATCTTTTAAAATACTCAACCGCTGGGGTCTCACCGGGAACCTGGTCAGCACTTAGGTTCCAGTTCTGCAGGGTCTTTAGGGTATCCGAGGCAATTTTGGCATAGCTGCTAATTTTGGCATAGCTATTGGTCTGGGCAGAGTCATCTTTGGCAATCGCCCGTTCCCAGTAGTAGCGGCTCTGCTGCGGCCCGACAATTGAAAGACCGGATACCAGGGAGTGATTTTGATCCTGAAGTTCGTCCCAGCAATATCTCAGCCAGTGATCAATGGAATAGACCCGCGGCGCTCGCCATACAGATTGCTCGACTGCCAGCGCCCAGGCGTCGTTAATTTTGGCAGCCAGGCGGTGGTTTGGTGTCAATATTAAACAGTCGCGCTCGATGGCGTCGCGAAAAAGGCTTATATCTATTAGTGGTGGCAGCATCCCTGAGTCGACAACTTTTATTATCATTTAAATAGGTCTGTATAATCGCAAAACAGCGGTGCAATTGACAGTAGGCTGATACAATAAAAGCTATGCAATTATCTAATGATCTCAATTTTATTTTCTGGGCACTGGGCGGACTATTAATAGGTCTGGGCCTGGGTGTCGCAATCAGTCACCTATTGGCCCGTGGCCAGCGCGCTAAAACCGATGCGGATCTCGCCGAACTCAACAGTATTCGCCTTGAACTCACCACGGCTAACGGTGTTCTTGAACAGCGCCTTATCGGCCAGCAGAATCAATATGAGGCGCAGTTAAAGCTGCTGCAGGATGCCAAGAAAACCCTTAGCCAGGAGTTTGAGAATCTCGCCAATCGTATCTTTGAGGATAAGCAGGCCAAGTTCTCTGTACAGAACAAAGAGGCGCTCGAGGTTACCCTGAGTCCGCTGCGTCGTGATATTGGCGATTTCCGCAAGCAGGTTGAATCTGCCTACGATAAGGAGAATGCCGACCGCAATAAGCTGGTCGGCCAGCTCAGTGAGCTGCAAAAGCAGACCATGCAGGTTTCAGCAGATGCGGTATCGCTGGCCAATGCACTGCGTGGTGACAATAAGGCCCAGGGGAACTGGGGTGAGTTTATTCTTGAGAAATTACTCGAAGATTCCGGTCTTAGCAAAGGTCGCGAATACGACACCCAGGTGGCGTTAAAAGATGAAGAGGGCAAGCGCCGCAACCCCGATGTGATTATTCATCTGCCCGAAGGGCGCGATATTGTGATTGATGCCAAGGTCAGCCTGGTGGATTACGAGCGCTATTTTCATGCCGAGGATGATGAGACTAAGCAGCAGTGCCTGCGCCAGCACCTGAGTTCGCTTCGCGCTCATATTAAAGGGCTTAGTCACAAGGACTATGAAAACCTTGAAGGGGTTAACAGCCTCGATTTTGTATTGATCTTTGTCCCTGTAGAAGCTGCCTTTATGCTGGCACTGGACCAGGACCCCGAGATGATGCGCGATGCCTATGATCGCGGCATTATCCTGGTCAGCCCAAGTACCTTGATGGTGACCCTGAGAACCATTAAAAATCTCTGGCGTTATGCGGACCAGAGCCGCAATGCGCAGATAATTGCTGATAAGGCCGGTGGTCTATATGACCAGTTTGTGCGTTATATAGAGTCTCTGGATGAAGTTGGCAAACATATCAGCAAAAGCCAGGAGGCCTGGGAGAACGCCCATAAGCGGCTCTCAACCGGCCGAGGTAATCTTGTTAAGCGCACAGAGGAGTTAAAAAAGCTGGGTGCCAAGGCAAAGAAAAGCCTGCCGGAAACTGCTGGTCTGGACGCTTATGATTCACCTGCACAGCTGGCAGATGATTCGGGTCAAGCTGAATCAAAAGATTAAATAAACGGGAAATATAGATAATGGGTTTAAGCAGTTTAATGCTGGTTGCAGCTGCACTTTTACTGGCAGGCCTGGGCACTTACGCTGGCTATTTAGGCTATAAACTTCGTCAGCAAGGCATTGTTGCCGAGCAGGCAGAGAAGCAGCTGGCGGAGGAACTGGCCACAAAAGAATCCAGCGCTCGTCAGTCGGTGCAGATTATTGCCCGGGCACTGGTGCAAAAGGATTTAACTGAAACTGAAGCCGCTATGCGTATTGCCTGGCTCAGTCAGCAGATTAAACTCAGCGAAGATGAAGCCCAGCAGGTCAGTGTCTTCCAACAGCTTGCGGTGGCCACATCGCATATTCCGATTCTCGATGACTGGAAGGCCCTGAGCAAAAGTGAAAAGCGCCGTTTAGATGCTGAACGGGAATCTATCGAATTAA
>JBMYPM010000068.1:0-6834 GCA_049600275.1 Porticoccaceae bacterium
CTCTGACGATGTAGCAATCTTTGAAGCAACTCATGGTACAGCGCCAAAGTATGCCGGCCAGGACAAGGTTAACCCTGGTTCATTGATTCTGTCAGCCGAAATGATGTTGCGTCACCTGGGTTGGGGCGAAGCCGCTGACCTGGTTATCAAAGGTATTGAAGGTGCTATCTCTGAAAAGAAAGTAACCTATGACTTTGAGCGCCTGATGTCTGATGCTACATTACTGTCCTGTTCGCAGTTTGGCGATGCAATGATTGAGAATATGTAATCCTCAAACAGGCACGGCAACATTAGTTAAAAAACCCGGTCTAAGGATCGGGTTTTTTTATGCCCGGCATCCGCTACGGCAGATGATCTGTTGTAAGATAGAGTTCGTAATTTATATGTAACCTACTTGGCAAAATATTAATGAGTGACGAAAAAGATACACCTGACTGGCAACATGACAGCAATGCAGTGGTCGAAGAGCAAAGGCCAAAATTAAAGCGGCCTTCGTTATATAAAGTGGTGCTGTTAAATGATGATTACACCCCAATGGAGTTTGTTGTTGAGTTGTTAGAACTTTTTTTTGGGCAGACGCGCGAAAACGCCACGCGCATCATGTTAAGTATTCATACCGAGGGAAAGGGTGTCTGTGGCATCTATACTCAAGATGTAGCGGAGACAAAAGCGGGCATAGTAAATCAGTATTCGAGGGACCATCAGCATCCGCTTCTATGTGAAATTGAACCCTGTAATGATGAAGAAGAGTAAATAATCATGCTTAGTAGAGAACTCGAAGTCACCCTCAATCTCGCGTTCAAAAGTGCCCGTGAAAAACGTCACGAGTTTATGACCGTTGAACACCTTCTGTTAGCCCTGCTGGACGATGCCTCAGCGTCCAGTGTACTCAAAGCCTGCGGTGCTGATATCAGCGTTCTCAGGCAGGACCTGCTCGAGTTTGTCGACTCGACAACTCCCACCATATCCGATGCACAGCTTGAACAGGAAACCCAGCCCACGCACGGTTTTCAGCGTGTTCTGCAGCGTGCAGTTTTCCAGGTTAACTCTGCCAATCACAGCGAAGTTGTCGGTGCCAATGTTATTGTCGCCATCTTTAGTGAGCAGGAGAGCCAGGCAGTTTACTTTTTACGCCTGCAAAATGTTGCACGTATCGATGTAGTCAATTATATCTCTCACGGTATTTCCAAGTATGTCGATCAACCGGAACACAGCAGCGAGGAGACTTCGACCAATAATGAAAATGCCGCTGGCAGTGATCCACAGGAAGAGAGCTTGCTCAGCCAGTTCTCGACCAATCTCAATGAACTGGCCTTACAGGGTCAAACCGATCCACTGGTAGGTCGCGCCGCAGAAGTGGAGCGCGTTAGTCAAATCCTGGTTCGCCGCCGCAAAAATAATCCACTGCTGGTCGGTGAATCCGGTGTTGGTAAAACCGCTATCGCTGAAGGCCTGGCGAAGTTGATTGTCGAGGGCAATGTACCCGAGCCAATGTTAGGCAGTACTGTGTACTCCCTGGATATGGGTGGCCTGCTGGCCGGTACCAAATACCGCGGTGACTTTGAGAAACGCCTGAAAGGTATTATCGCTGAGCTCGGCAAGCGTGATAAGGCGATTCTGTTTATCGATGAGATCCACACCATAATCGGGGCTGGAGCAGCTTCCGGCGGTGTTATGGATGCCTCGAATCTGCTCAAGCCGCTGCTCTCTTCAGGAAAACTGCGCTGCTTTGGCTCAACCACCTACCAGGAATATCGCGGTATTTTTGAGAAGGACCAGGCACTGTCCCGTCGCTTCCAGAAGATTGATGTCACTGAGCCCAGTATCGATGAAACCTATAAGATTCTGAAAGGCTTAAAGTCGCGCTTTGAAGAGCATCACGACCTTAAGTTTACCAATCCGGCACTAAAGGTTGCCGCCGAGCTCTCAGCCAAACATATCAACGATCGCTTTCTGCCGGACAAGGCTATTGATGTGATCGATGAAGCCGGTGCCTACCAGAGACTCCAGCCCGCCTCGAAGCGCAAGAAGTCGATCGGTGTCAGCGATATTGAGTTGGTTATATCGAAGATCGCGCGTATACCGGAGAAGAGTGTTTCCAGCTCTGATAAAGAGCAGCTGAAGGGCCTTGCTGAGAAGTTAAAGATGGTTGTCTTCGGCCAGGATCCCGCTATCGACGCACTCTCTACATCTATCAAGATGGCCCGTGCCGGTCTTCGCGAAGGTACCAAGCCTATTGGCAGCTTCCTGTTTGCCGGACCCACCGGCGTGGGTAAAACCGAAGTCAGCCGTCAGCTGTCGAAAATTCTCGGTATCGAGCTGGTGCGCTTTGATATGTCCGAATATATGGAGCGTCACACGGTCTCTCGCCTGATTGGTGCGCCTCCAGGCTATGTCGGCTATGACCAGGGTGGCCTGTTAACCGATGCGGTGACAAAGCACCCGCATTCGGTAATCCTGCTCGACGAGGTAGAGAAAGCTCATCCGGATGTTTTCAACCTGCTGTTGCAGGTAATGGATCATGGCACACTGACGGATAACAACGGTCGCAAGGCGGACTTCCGCAATGTGATTTTGATTATGACCACCAATGCCGGTGCTGAGTTAATGAGCCGCTCTTCGATTGGCTTTGCCACCCAGGATCATCGCACCGACGGCATGGAGGCCATCAAGAAGATGTTTACACCGGAATTCCGCAACCGCCTGGACAGTATTGTGCAGTTTGGCGAGCTGAGTATGGATGTTATCACCACTGTGGTAGATAAGTTCCTGGTGCAGTTGCAGGCACAGCTGGACAGCAAAAAGGTCTTTCTGGAGATCGATGATGCGGCCCGTCTATGGCTCGCTGAAAATGGCTATGATGCAAAAATGGGGGCTCGGCCAATGGAGCGTCTGTTACAGGAGAAGATCAAGAAGCCTCTGGCTGAAGAAGTGCTGTTCGGCACTCTTTCAGAGAAGGGTGGTACTGCCTATGTCAGCGTAGAAGAGGGTGAGCTGATTGTTCGCACTGAAGGGGAGTTGGTAAGCAGTTCCTGATAACTTGGCACAAAAAAAACAAACCGCCAAAGGCAGTTCCCTGTGAGAGGGGATTACTTGAGGCGGTTTTTTGTGCTTTTGGTTTTATATAAACAGGCTACTGGCCTATTTTAAAAACAAGCTACTAGCGTTCTCTAAAGGTAATACGGCCTTTAGTCAGGTCATAGGGAGTCATCTCAACCTTAACCTTGTCACCCGTCAGGATACGGATATAGTGCTTGCGCATCTTGCCAGAGATATGGGCAATGATGACGTGGCCATTTTCCAGCTTTACCCGAAAAGTGGTGTTTGGAAGGGTATCTATAACCTCTCCCTCAAATTCAATGTGATCTTCTTTCGCCATAAGCTTAATTTATGCCTGTTAGATAAGAATATTTATTAAGTTTTGTCTGCTTGAACAGTGCTGTTCATAAAAGCGCGGCAAGTTTGCCCTAAAATGCCCCGCATAGCAAAGTCAATCGGCCAACTGCCAGTTATTTTCCCGGTATAACTCCAGCGGGCGATAGTTGGCCTTGTATTTCATCTTGGCACAGTCGGCAATCCAGTAGCCCAGGTAGAGGTAATCAAGGCCGAGCTTCCTGGCCATACCAATCTGGAAAAGGATCGCCAAATTGCCCAGGCTTCGATCTGTATAGGCGGGATCAAAATAGGTGTAGATTGCCGATAACCCGTTATTAATAATATCCACAACCGCGCAGCCAATCAGTCTGTCGGCCAGCCTGAACTCCAGGAACTGGGTGGACTCCCAGGGATTGCCGAGAAACTCCTCAAATTGATTTCTCGATGGCGGGTACATATCTCCCTCCCTGTGGCGCTCGTTGATATAGAGTGCGTAGAGAGGGAAGTGCTCACCCAGGTTTATGGAATCCACCTGCTCAATCATAATATCGGCATTTTTATTCCAGCAGCGCTTCTGACTGCGGTTCCACTTAAACTCAGCAACCGGAACTCTCGCCGGTACACAGGCGCTGCACTGGGCACACATTGGGGCATAGAGATAGGGGCCGCTGCGTCGAAAACCCATGGCCGTCATTCTTGAGTAGAGATCTGTATCTATGTGCAGGCTCGGGTCGACAAAGGCGGTAGTCGAGCGGCGACCCTCCAGGTAGCTGCAGTCATGGGGCTCGGTTAAGCAGAGTTTTACCTTGCCTATATCCGGTGATATATCTCGCGTCATAAAATGGCGGGGCCTTTATCCAAAACACTGAAGTTTAAGGTTAGTTGACTGTATACCTATACTCAATGGCAATTTCGAGATTGCCGTTTACCAGCTGTATTGCAGATTCTGTGGCGACTCCGGGGAGCCAAAGTACCCCCAGTCGAGAGACGTATCCCGAGCAGCCTGCAACCTGTTTAAAAATAAATCCCTGTCCATCGGCTCTGCGCCCAGGCTGAGTAGATGGGGATTGACCAGCTGGCAGTCGATAAGGTCAACCGCGGATTGCATACCCCAGCGACACAGGTGGGCCATAGCAATTTTTGAAGCATCGGCACTGCGGCTAAACATTGACTCACCGCAAAACAGGCTGCCTACAGCCAGGCCATAGAGGCCACCAATCAACTTTTCCCGATCCCAGACTTCGACGGAATGGGCATATCCCTGAGCGTGAAGATCTATATAGGCTGTGATCATCTCTGGGGTAATCCAGGTACCGCCCTCAATATCCCGGGGATCACTGCAGGCACTGATAACCTCGGTAAAGGCACGATTGGTCGTCACTTGATAGTTATTGCGCCGCAGCACCTTGCGCAGGCTTTTGGAGCAGTGGAAGCTGGCGGGTTTAAGCACACACCTGGTGGCGGGACTCCACCAGAGAATAGGATCACCATCCTGGAACCAGGGAAAGATTCCCTGGCGGTAGGCTTTTAAAAGGGTAGCGGGATACAGATTACCACCGGCAGCCAGAAGTCCATCTGGCTCTGCCAATGCGTTGCGAGGATCGGGAAACTCCGTCTCCTGCGGATCAAGCAGTGGAATCTGCATCCCCTTTGCCCTGAGTTACTCTAATTTTCTTTAAGTCTTACTGGTCGAGAAAACGCTCTGCATCAAGGGCAGCCATACAGCCGCTGCCGGCTGATGTCACTGCCTGGCGATAGACATGGTCAGCCACATCACCAGCGGCAAATACACCACTTACGCTGGTCTCTGTCGCATTTCCCGCCATACCGCCGGCAATTTTCAGGTAGCCGTCTTTCATATCAAGTTTATCGGAAAATATATCGGTGTTGGGTTTATGGCCAATAGCGATAAACACACCGGTCACATCCAGTTCTTTGGTAGAGTCATCTTTTGCACTCTTCAGGCGCACACCGGTAACACCGGCATCATCGCCGAGAACTTCATCCAGGTTGTAGCTCCATTCAATATTGATATTGCCGTTCTTCTGCTTGTCGAACAGCTTGTCCTGGAGCATCTTCTCGGCACGCAGTTCATCGCGACGGTGAATCAGGGTAACTTCGCTACAGATATTGGACAGATAGAGCGCCTCTTCAACGGCAGTGTTGCCCCCGCCGAGAACCGCGACTTTCTGGTTGCGATAGAAAAAACCATCACAGGTTGCACAGGCACTTACACCTTTGCCCATAAACGCCTCTTCAGAGGGCAGGCCGAGGTACTGCGCTGATGCGCCAGTGGCGATAATCAGGGCATCACAGCTGTAGTTGCTTGAGCCCTTGAGTTTGAAAGGGCGCTGATCGAGTTGAACTTCGTCAATATGATCAAAAATTGTTTTAGTATCAAAGCGCTCCGCATGTTTTTGCATGCGAACCATTAGGTCTGGACCCTGAACGCCATCCGCATCTCCTGGCCAGTTATCCACATCAGTGGTTGTGGTCAGCTGGCCACCTTGCTGCATGCCGGTTATAACAACCGGGTTGAGGTTAGCTCTGGCTGCGTAAACCGCAGCAGTCCAGCCCGCCGGGCCAGAACCTAAAATAATCAGTGGGTAATGCTGTGTATCAATCTCTTTAGTAGACAAGGATTCTCTCCAAATTTGATATAAATTTTGTCACAGGTTTCAAATAGGGGCGCTATCATAATCAATAGTTTCCCAGTCACAAATAGCTTTTTTAACAATCTTGTATAAAAGTTACCCAACCTGTCTTTATGGGTGGCTCAAATATAGCTTTTAATTGTGAACCGGCTACAATTGGGCCTGATAAAAATTCACAGGGATTGACCCGTTGAGCACAGATAAAAAAAAGCAGCGCAGTTCTGCATCTGCAGACCAGGCTAAAAACGATAGCCGCAGCAAACGTTTGTTAGCTGAGGGAGCATTGATCGGCTGGATTGCTCTCTGCTCAATACTCCTGCTGGCTCTGCTCAGCTATTCACCGGATGATCCGGGCTGGTCCCATACAGGCACCAGAACAGAGATAAGCAATGCGGTCGGTCTCGCCGGTGCCTGGGTTGCAGATATCTTTTACGCATTATTTGGCGTTATGGCCTACCTTTTTCCGGCGCTGCTTGCTTTTCGGGCCAGCCAGATTTTAAGAAACTATTTTCTCCGCGAAGCCGAGCCCTTTGACTCTGTCACCTTCACCCTGCGTGTTATCGGCTTTTTACTGGTAATGATCAGTGCAACATCCCTGGCCAATATTCAGTATGCCGAAGTTCACAACAGCTATCCCTTTGGTGTTGGCGGTATTCTCGGTAATAAGATTGGCGATGCCACCATTGCTGTATTCAGCTATGTCGGCAGCACCATGATTCTCCTGTCGCTGTTTCTCTTTGGCCTTACGGTTTTTATCGATATCTCATGGATTGCCCTGATTGACCGCCTGGGCATTGCGGCGATT
>JBMYPM010000069.1:0-6778 GCA_049600275.1 Porticoccaceae bacterium
TGGGTGGTTGCAAAAAATGATCTGGTCACGACAGGAAGAAATAAAAATGCTGGCTGAACTGGACACCTATACATCCTCCTCTAAACAGTACGACTTTTGCATCATAGGCACAGGTCCGGCGGGGATCACAATAGCTACGCGCCTGGCAGAAAAAGGCAACAGGATACTGTTACTGGAAGCGGGTGGCCTAGATTATTCAGAGCAGTCCCAAGAAAACTACGAATGCGAGTCAGTGGGTCATGAGGGCTGGCCAAAATACACCCGACTGAGATTCTTTGGCGGCACCTCCAATCACTGGTCTGGCCGATGCAGACCCTTTGAGGCATCTGACTTCGATCGCGAGACTATTAACAACCTGCCCGGCTGGCCAATTAGGTACTCTGAACTAGATCCCTATCTCAATGAGGCGATGAAGATCATAGACCTGGATATAGAGAGGGGATTTCAGCCAAAGAATGAAGACATTCTGGAACCCCATCTCTATCCAGACAGGTCTGCCCAGAGCCCTCCCACCAGGTTTAAGGCAAAGTATTTGGACCGCATTAAAAACAATCCCAATATTGACTGTTTCTACAATGCATCTGCAACAGATATGACCCTGAATTCTGCGTATCAGGCAGTGCAGACTGTAACTGTCAGTGATTATAACTATAGAGAGAAAATATTTTCTGCAAACAAATTTATTCTCTGCCTGGGCGGTATCGAAAACCCAAGATTTCTCCTCAACTGCAACAAGCAAGTTGCAAACGGGCTAGGTAACAGTGGCGACATGGTTGGCCGCTGCTTTATGGAACACCTAAATGTACCCCTCGGTGGTTTTGTCTACAGAGATCCAGAGAGTTTTTCAGGAATGCAGTTCTTTACCAATCCTGACTTTTGCGAAAGCCAGGATATAGGAACATCAAATGTAACTCTGGGCATCATTCAAAAGATAAGATCCTATGGTCGAACCCATGCCATCAAGACTTTCTTTAAGAACCTGGCCTGCGATATGAATATTGAGGAAAAGGTGCAATTTATTAGTGAGTTTAAGTGCCCTGGGATGGGCAATATCAGCACTCTAATGGAACAGTCACCCAATTTAAACAGCAGGGTTATGCTGGGTTCAAAGGTCGATAAATTCGGTCTGCGCCAGACAAAATTTGACTGGCAGATTAATGAGTACGATAAAAATACTATCAGAACAATTGGCAAGGAGTTGGCCCGAGAGTTTTCAGCTGAGGGACTTGGCAATGTTCGCCTAAATGATTTTGTACTGGATAACTCTGGGGATACGGCATTTCAATTTAGTCGTCACTGTCACCATATGGGCACAACAAGAATGTCCAAAGATCCAAAATATGGTGTGGTGGATACAAACGCCAAAGTACATGATCTCGACAATCTGTATATCGCTGGAAGCAGTGTTTTCTCAACTGGGGGAGCCTGCAATCCAACTATGCCGATTCTTCAGCTATGCCTGCGGCTGGTAGATCACCTTACTGCCTGATAAGCCAAAATTAACCATTCTCTTTAGTCACCGATTTCAGTTAGCAAGGCAGATTCTAAAATTTCCGCAGACTGATCCCAGTCAAAAGGTTTTACATAGGAAGCGCTATTGCCACTCATCTCACGCCATGACTGCTCATCCATTGAGAGCACACTGATTACTTTTTCAGCCATATCCTGGGCATCACCCACATTAACCAGAAAGCCGTTGTGACCATCCTTTATATAGTCCTCTGGCCCACCACAGCGGGTACTCACCACAGGGCAGCCACAGGCTGCAGCTTCAATGCCCGGCATACCAAATCCCTCAAGTGTCGAGGGCAGTAACCAACAATCAGTATTTTTATATAACTCGGGAATCAAATCCTGCGCGGGACAAAAGAAATACTCAAAGTTTTCTGGCGGCTTGTGTTCAGGCTTTATCTGGTGGGAACCAAAGCATATAACTTTTAATTCGGGGATAGTTCTCTGGACAATTCGAATGGCCTCAAAGGCGGTTTCCGCACCCTTCCACTCAACTATGCCGTATAGCATGCCAACTGTTGGAACTGGCTGCTTTGGTCTTGGTTGAAAATTAAATTGATTCCAATCCACGCCATTTGGAATTAATACTGAATTCTTGTCACCATAATCTTCTGCCATCACCCCCTTTAACCAATTGGCAATAACAAGCTTTTTATATGGCAGGCGATAAGTCTTCTTAACAGACTCAGTATCGCCACCATGCAATTCATGGTGCCTGATAAAGTAAGCTTTTTTGCCCTTTCCACCAGACCAGTCCTTTATCCAGTGCGCTGTTTCCCACCAGGTTGCTATGGTGACATCTGCATCCGGAACATCGGCCTCGATAATCGGACGGTGTCGAACTGGAATCAAATTGGCCGTGCTTTTTTTAAAATGATGGGACTGGTTTCGGTTCCTGTACCTTTTGATCCAGTAACGAATAAATGTTCGGATGCGCCAAATCGGCGGCATCATCGGTGGCAAGTCAACAAAGGCAATATTTACCCTGTGCCCCCTGCGAACCATAGCTTCGGCGATTAGACGATTGGATTTAACGCCACCAGACAGGTTTGGGCGAGGACATATCCAGTTGATGGTTAATTTTCTACCCTTCATAACAACAACCTCTATTCCTTCAGCCACCGATTGCTGTCAACATAACCTAGGGTAATCAGTAACTCCCCTGCGATATCTTCAAAATCCTTCTTCTCATCTGCTGTCAGGTCATTCCGCCATCGACCTAAACTTCGACTTGAAACTTTTGCCTTACTGTTTTGGTTATTGACCAAACGTCCAGCATTCATATTGTCACTCTGGCTTGCACCTGGATCTAGCATACAAGGCTGATAATCTTCGCCGATAAACTGGCACAGCTCTCCCAGGACAGCTTGTGGCTCTGAAACAAGATCTTCGTATTTAATTTCGTGGTAACGAGGGTGAGATCTGTAAACAAGCCCTGAACTGGTATCGTCCAGCCATCTCTGGGCACATTCGCCAATTGGTCGATTAATCAAGCTGGGAACAATCTCGCCGTTCTCAATTTTTTCTTTGGGATGATTGCGCAGTGAGCAAGCAACATCTCGGCCATCCCTGACAATGTGAATAAACCGGCTATTGGGAAACCAGGTCAACAGTTTTCCAATCACTCTTATATTGTTAGGTGTTTTATCTGCGGCTCTTTCCTTACCTGCCCTGGCACTCTGTTCAACATAAAACTGTTCGGCAAAGTGCACCAGATTATCTGCCGCCTGAGCATCCGAGATTAGTCTCTGCTCATCGAGATTCCACATCTTTGAGATATTATTCGGCCAGAATGGTAAGCCAAACATGGATGTCTCCGGGCCGCAGAAAAGTTTTGGGTGGCGGTTGAGCATTTCCCGCAACAGGGTTGTGCCGCTCCTGCCACAGCCGCCAATTAGAACCAAGGGCAACTCCGAACGAGCCGATAGGTCATACCAGTTTCGCTTAACCAGATCAGCTTCATATTTTCTTGCTGGCCTGCGTTTAAAGTCTCTAATTTTTCTGCGTAGAAATCCTAGCGCCCGATAATAAAACGTCGATAATTTCTTCAGCCACATTTTCTTCCAACTCCTCCGTCCTTGAAGTATCACTGTTTCAACTCTTTATCGATCACCAGCGCCAACTGGAAAAACATCTGGTTAAATGTTGGTCCCAACTCATCTGAGTAATTGGTTATAAGTTGAGATGCAGGCCGACCCATAATCGGATCCAGAATATCCAGTGCACCTGATTTTTCCAACTCAATGCGTTTTCTTTGCCATTCCGGGGCATATTTTTGTAAGGCGACCATATCAAACCAGCTATTGGGCACATTATTCCATACTGTGGCATCCCTGGGCTTAGTACCCAACTCAGCGATTCTCACAGTACTGCTTTTTTTGACACCTGGTAATTGACCGGTATTGGCGTCATTGATCAATCCCAACTCACCATAGAGTATGGCAAAAGCGCGGGAAGCAACGGCACCAGAGTAACGATCCACAGGCAGAAGTTTAGTGGCAAACTCGATGATATAGCGGTGTATAAACAGGGTTTCAAAAGGAAATAACTTGCTGTTTCCCATTATATGGGCCAGATCATCCTGACGGCTTGTAGGCCAGAACTTAACCCACTCCTCAGCCGTAGATGGCCTTATCTCTCGTACCTCCTGCAGGCGCAATGCACGACGATCCCGAACCTGTTGGCGAACTTCCTCACTGAGGAATTTTTCCAACCTGTAACGCCCCATATTACTGCCAATTCCGGGAGGGTGAAGCGGTTGGGGGATGTTAAATGCTTTGCGCAACAGAATCCCAAGGCGCTCTTTTGGCCCCTTTGGCCGAAAATGCTCTCTCTGCCACTTGGGCATATAGTGATCTTTAAGATAGGTATCACTTAACTGGCCGCCCAGGATAACATCGAATTTATCAGCTAATCCGGCTTCAGAAATACACAGCCCATGGAGCATAGCTCTTCGCTCAGTCCCTAATATTGCTGGCCCATTTTCCAGCAAAAGGCGGCAGAAAAAATCTTCCGAACGTCGGGCAAAAACATGATCACAACCAAACTGTGTTGCTACCGCCTTGGCTGTATCCGTCTCATAATTTTCATGGGTGACATAGGTAATCGCCGTGACCTTGTCCTTGGGCAAGACTGCCAAAACTGCACGGGAATCCAGGCCTCCACTCAAAGTGACCCCAATAGAATCTGCACTTGCCGCTATATCCAATCCAGCAGCTCGCATACGATCCACCAGCTCGTCTGCCAGCTCATCGGTTTTAGTCGATCCAGGTTCTTTCGGAATCCAGAGTACCGTCTCCTTAACAGTTGGCTTCTGTGCCTCGAGACTTATACGAACAGCAGCTGCAGGTTGAAACTCAGTTATTCCCTTGCGGCTGGTAAAAGGAAAACTGATTTGATTGTGAACCAGTAACTCACCGAGCGAAACCGGGTCAAAATCCTGCTGCCGACCAGCCAGCAGAGCCAGAGTTTCAATATCTGTGCCTATAGCAACCAAGCTGCCATCAGGCTTACAGGCTTTGTATACAGGCTGTGCCCCCATTGGGTCAGTCAAAACCACAATTTCCCTGGAGTTGACTTTAAGCAGGGCAAACATCCCGGTAAGGCTTTCCAAAAGCAGTTTTAAATCAGCGGAATCATTCCACTGCTGGGCGAGATTTGAAGAAAAATGATATGCCCCCCTATCAATCCGGGATTTACTCAAGAATCTCGGACGACCCACAGAACCAAACAGAGTATCCCCATTATTGGAGGGCGCATGGCCTTTACCTGGTGGCTCCTGAAGTATTACTTGCCCCCAGCTGTAGTTTTTTGTGTGGATTGGACGATTTTGCAACCATGGTCGCTGGCCCAGTGCCTGCTCGATTTTTTCAGCAGTAATAGAATTGCCGAATTGAATAATAAAATCACTCATTCCCTGTTACACCCCAATCCCATCAAACGCCAGCAAGCCGAGAGTTACAACTGCCAAAGAAACAATAAAGGCGCTGAAGTCCACTACCGGTAGCCATACACCGTGCCTGTTCAAGGACAGTGCCAAAAGAGGGTAGCCAAGAAACTTTGACAGGGCTGTACCCGCAACCAAGCCGACAATACCAAAATAGTAGCCACCAATGGCCATGCAGATTACAAGCAATAGTGCCCGGCATACCTGGTAGAGCATAAAGCTAAATGAGTCGCCAAAGGATAAAAGAGCAGTTCCAGCTGTTGCGGTAATAACAGATCCTACTGTTCCTACAGCGAGTATTTGCAACATCCATCCAGCAGAGTAATAGCGCGGGTCATAAAGTAGCTCAATAACAAACTGCCCACCAATCACCATAAACCAGGTTGCCGGCAGGGTAAGCCCAAGCAGAGGAATTCGCCCGCGTTGTATCTTTCCCCTAATATTTGCTCTTTCTCCCCTGTAGGCCTCTGAAATAAGCGGCATCATGACCTGGTCATTAATCTTTAGTACCAGTTGCAGAACCATTCGCGACCAGATTGCTGCAATGGAAAACATCCCCAATTGCTCTTTGGATAAAAATGCACCGAGAATAAGCACATCTCCCTGCTGAATCAGGAAGGTTAAGGCAGTGCTCAAAAATATCCATTTTCCAAAGGAGAATATATTCTGCAGCGCCGAGGACTCCAAGTGAAATCTTGGCAGCTGCCGCGCCATCAGATAAGAGACCAGGCAACCAATCAGGGCTCCGAGAATACCCCCAATAGCGATCGCCCACACGGATTGGTATTGCCAGGCGAGAATTACCGTTAAAACAACAGTTATGGCCTGAGTTGATACCTCCCAGGAGATCAGCCGACGAACCCTGAGATGCCTTTTTAAGGTTAGAATAATCGGGGCGTTAAAACCCTGCACAAAGGCTGTAAAGCCGATAGCCGGGATTAGATAAATCAACTCGGGAGCCTCGTAGAGCACAGAGGCCGGATATGCCAACAGGCCGCTGAGAGCCCAGACAAGAGCACCGCGCATCACCTGAAGCGTCCAGGCTGTGTTTAAATAGGCTGGCTGGTCACCCCTCTTGTCCCGCACAATCGATGTTGAAATTCCGACATCGGAGAACATCTTAATTCCATGCAGCACAACCTGAACCAGAGCTATTATTCCGAATGCTTCAGGAAACAGTAGTCGTGTTAACAATAGATTACTGAGCAGGCGTAGCAGTTGCGCTGCAGAAAATCCCGTTACGGACCAGATAGATCCATTTACAGCGCGTTTTTTTAAAGATATGGGAGATTGACCTATTGCAGAACCCAAAACTAAAAA
>JBMYPM010000070.1:0-6759 GCA_049600275.1 Porticoccaceae bacterium
GGTTTTGCAGAGCGTTTCGATAAATTGTTTTGAATCCGGGTAATCATCAAACATGGCCATGCCCATAGGCAGGCGCACAAATGCTTTATGGGCATCGAAGAGTGGTGTGCCTGCAAATGTTTTCGCCATATTGAATAATCCCCGAATAAGGCCTGAAGACCCGTGTTTAATGGGTATCTACTGTAACAGCCTGTTTTCCTACTGTCTAGCTATGTCCACTAATTGAGATTAGAGGACATTTTATATTTGCAGTTTCCACTACCCACTACTTCAAGCTACCTGCGGAGTTATGCGTCTATCACGTTGTCTATAGTAGTTCGATTAGAGTGCTTAATTAGAGTACTTGAATTCACTTCTGGTATGCTTAGCGACCCGGACAAGGAACTTAACTATGCAGCGCGTTATCGTCACACTTCTATTCAGCATTATCTGCACATTTGTATCAGCGGAAACAGCGGCACCTCTTGAATCAATTGAAAAGCAATCTCAACAGACAGCTCTATTCAGGGAGATACTCGATCGCCTGGCCACCCGCCACTACCATGGGCAGAAAATTAATGATGAATTGTCTGAACGCTATCTGGCTACCTATATAGAAATGCTCGACCCCCTAAAGAGCTATTTTTTACAGTCAGATATCAATGAGTTTTCCCAGTGGCAAACCAAACTGGATGACCTGGCTCGCCGCGGTGATGTCAGCCCCGGCTTTACTATGTTTAACCGGCTGCGCTCCCAGGCTGTAAAGCAACTTGAAGAAAATATCGCGCTGCTCGAGAGTGACCATAAATTTGATTTTACAATGGATGAAACCATTGTTCTCGACGGTGATAAGCGCGTTTGGCACCAAACCGCCGAGCAGCGCAGCGATTACTGGCGCAAGCGTATTAAAGACGCGATGATCAGGCTGTTGCTCAATGATAAAGAGCCCGCCAAAGCTCGCGAACTACTGGTAAAGCGCTTTACCAATCAAAAGAAGCAGATGGAGCAGCGTGACAGCGAGGATGTATTTCAACTCTACGTAAACGCCCTCGCCTCGCTCTATGACCCGCACACTTCCTATTATTCACCGCGAACCACAGAGAATTTCCAGATCAATATGTCCCTCTCACTGGAGGGCATCGGTGCCGAGCTAACAATTGAAGATGAATATACAAAGGTCGCGCGAATTATTCCCGGCGGCCCTGCAGATCTGCAGGGGCTTCTAAAGGCAGAAGATAAAATTATCAGTGTCGGCCAGGATGATAAAGAGCTGGTTGATGTTATAGGCTGGCGTCTCGATGATGTGGTCGATCTTATTCGCGGCCCTAAGGATTCAACGGTACGCCTCGAGGTGATCGATGGTGCCAGCGACTCAGCTGACAGCACCGAGGTTATTGCCATTGTCCGCGACAAGGTAAAACTCGAAGAGAAATCGGCCCAGAGCAAAATTATTGATATCGAGCAGGATGGTGTTGCACTGCGCCTAGGGGTTATTGATATTCCCGCCTTTTATATGGATTTCGAAGCCTATCGCAAGCGCGATCCCGAATATAAAAGCACAACCAGGGATGTCTATAAGCTGTTAATGGAACTGCGCGAAGAGCGGGTCGACGGGATTATTCTCGATCTGCGCAACAATGGCGGCGGCTCCCTCCATGAGGCTACCATGCTCACCGACCTGTTTATAAATGCAGGCCCGGTTGTGCAGATTCGCAATGCCTACCAGCAGGTTTCCCGCGACCAGCGTGCGACCATGCGCGCAGTCTACAGCGGCCCTCTTCTGGTAATGATCAACCGCCTTAGCGCCTCGGCCTCAGAGATTTTTGCCGGTGCCCTGCAGGACTATGGCCGCGCGATTATTGTTGGCAGCCAAAGCTTTGGTAAAGGCACAGTCCAGGATGTTACCGGCCTTAGCAGTGGACAGCTGAAACTGACCATATCCAAATTCTACCGTGTCTCGGGTGACAGCACCCAGCATCGCGGTGTGCTGCCAGATATAGAATTCCCGTCGGTCTACGACAAAGAGGAAGTCGGCGAGAGCCAAAAAGACAACGCCCTGCCCTGGGACAGTATTCACGCGGTTCCCTTTAAGCCCTCCCCAGGGGTTAAGCAGTATATTCCGCTGTTAAGCAGCGCCCACCAGAAGCGCATCAGCACTGATCCTGATTTTCTGCACCTGGTTAACCAGCTTGAATTTAGCGATAGCTGGGATGCGGATAAAACAATCTCACTGAATATTGAAAAGCGTCGCCTGCGTTCCAGCGAGTGGGATGAGCAACAGCTGCTAATGGAAAACCAGCGTCGTAAAAGTAAGGGACTGGAACTCTATGCCGATAGAGAGGCATGGAAATCCGATAACCGCGACGAAGATGACGAAGACCAAGCAGCCGATAGCGACATTGAGGGTGAGAGTGATAAAGATAAAAACAAGGACGAAGAGGAGCCGGAGGAAAATATTGCCGAGTCAGATCCAATGCTCCAGGAAGCCGGCTATATTCTCTCGGACCAGATTCGCCTGGCATCAAAATCAAACAAAAAGCAGCTTCTAGTGTTGCGCCAGAGTGGAGAGAAATAACCTTGCCCGCACGTATTATCTCATTTAATGTCAATGGCCTGCGCTCGCGCCTGCATCAGCTGCAGGCGGTAATCGACCAGCATTCACCAGATATTATCGGCCTCCAGGAAACCAAGGTTAGCGACGAGGAATTTCCCACCGACGCAATTGACGCTATGGGTTATCGGGTCGTCTTTCACGGTCAAAAAGGTCACTACGGCGTTGCCCTGCTCAGCAAGCTTGATCCTGTCTCCGTCACTCGTGGCTATGCCTCGGATAATGAAGATGCCCAGCGACGAATGATTCATGGTCAATACAATATAAACGGTCAATCCGTGCATATTATTAATGGCTATTTCCCCCAGGGTGAAAGCCGCGCGCACCCCACTAAATTTCCCGCTAAAGAGAAATTTTATGCCGACCTGCTGAGTTATCTGCAAGGCAACTTTAAGGCTGAGGATATAGTGCTGGTAATGGGTGATATGAATGTTGCGCCAGAAGATATAGATGTGGGCATTAAACCCGAGAATGCCAAACGCTGGCTTAAAACCGGCAAATGCGCTTTCTTGCCCGAAGAGCGGCAGTGGTTAGAAAATCTAAAAGACTGGGGCCTGCAAGATAGCTTCAGGCATTTAAACGGCGCAGATAACAGCTACAGCTGGTACGACTATCGCAGCCGTGGCTTCGAACAGGAACCCAAGCGAGGGCTGCGTATTGACCTGATTCTCGCCAGCCCTGCCGCTATAAAATTGCTTAGGGGCAGCGGTATTGATATTGAAGCCAGGGGTTTTGAAAAACCCTCGGATCACTGCCCTGTCTGGGCTGATTTGGGATAATTGTCGCTGCCTGTTCTATTAGTCAACCAATCTCCACCTTTGCCGTTGTATATCGCGAGTCTTTAAAAGAAGACAAAAAACCAAACAAGGCAACATAAGGAGATAGTGATGAGACAGGCACTGATTGCATTAACCCTTACCCTGGGACTGCTGGCCCTCCCCACTGCAGCGCTCGCTGATTCTGGAAGCTCCCATAAACATAAAAAATATAGCGACCATCAACATCAGCACGACCGGGCCATACATCACCTCAAGTCAGAGCGGCGCCAGCATAAGAAAAGAATTCACCAGAAGCGCCACAGAATAGAAAAATACCATCACTACAACGGCCATAACTACAGGAGATGGAAAGCGCGCAGGCATTTTTATGCGCACCACAGATATCACTTCAATCATTATTTGTTAGAGGATTTTCACAACAGGCATGGGGTAAAACACCATCAGCATAAGTACTATCACCATAAACGCCATCACAGCCCCCATAACAGTGACTATCTTGAATGGCTTGGCATAATGCTTTTACTTGACGAAGCACTTGATTAATTCCAGGGAAGATGACTATCGCTAGCTACAATATAATTGGCATACTGCCCCGGGCAGCCAAGAGTAATATTAAAGGCCTGATTTTTATGAGCCAAAATACCACTGCGCCCCCAGCCATTGATGGATTGGACAGCATGGATAAATTCCTTGAGAGTATCGAGCGGCGTGCTTTTCATATGGCGCAGATGGCAACCGGCAGCCGCGATGATGCATTGGATATAGTCCAGGATGCGATGTACAAACTGGTGGAAAAGTACTCGGCAAAACCCCCAGGGGAATGGCGCCCACTGTTTTACCGAATCCTCAACAGTAAAATTACCGATTTCTATCGTCGCAATGCCGTAAAGAACAGGCTTATCAGCCTGGCCAGCTGGGGAATGAAAGCGGACAGCAAGGGGGATGACCTGGTAGATCGTGCCGAGGGGCGCAACTCAGAGACACCGCAGCAGATGTTTGTCCGCGACCTGCAGGTTAAACAGTTAACCGAAGCGGTCAAACAGCTACCCCACCGCCAGCGCGAAGCCTTTATGCTGCGCTGCTGGGAAGGCATGAGCACAGCCGTAACTGCAGAGACCATGGGCTGTACCGAAGGCAGCGTAAAAACACATTATTCGCGAGCACTGCACAGGCTGCGCGATTCACTAGAGGCATACTGGCATGAGTAATAATGCTGAAAACAGATTGCGCGATGATCTGCGACAACTTGAAGACAATAGCTCCAGTAAGGATCTATTTCGCCTTGCCCAGGCCCGTAACAGTGCCCTCTCCCAGTCGCGCCAGAGCAAGAAAACTTTCCTCTGGCCTGCATTGGCATCCGTTGCGCTTATATCAGTTGCACTGACAGTTGTATTAATTAATCCTGCAGACCAGCCATTGCCGGCTGAGGCCTCTATCAGCATCACTGATATCCAGGTTGATGAGCCTCTGCTTGAACTCTACGATAATCTCGACTTTTACCACTGGCTAGCCAGTGCAGAAAGCTAAACACAGGAATTAGTAAAATGATAAATACAGCTATCTCAAAACGATTATTACTGACCCTGGTCCTGGCTGCCGGTGCATTGCCCGCGGCCTATGGCGACCACCAGAAAGAGATCAAATGGCATCAGCTGCCGGCGGAAACCCGTGAAACCCTAGCCCCTATGGAAAAGCGCTGGGACAGGTTAAAACCCCACCAGCAGCATAAACTAGTGCGTAGAGCCCAGGATAAAGGCTTTAAAAACCGCGCTGAGCGCTGGAAGCAGCTCAGTCCTGAAGAGCGAGAACGAATTGTTAAGGCCCGCCAACGGTTTAAGGATATGCCCGCGGAAAAGCGCAAAGAGCTGCGCAAGCGCTGGGAAAATATGACTGACGAAGAGAAGCTTGCAGCCAAAGAGAGGCGTCTTAAAAGGCACGAAAAGGACAAGCGCGAAGACAGAGACAAAAAGCGCGATATAAACAAACAAAAAGAGAAATAAAAAAAGGCTCCGATTGGAGCCTTTTTTTATATATAACAGTTAGTTACAACCTAAACCGCAGAATCTAGATCAGGTAGCGCAGTAAACAGATCAGCAACCAGGCCATAGTCCGCAACCGAGAAAATCGGCGCCTCCTCGTCCTTATTGATGGCCACAATCACCTTGCTGTCTTTCATACCTGCCAAGTGCTGAATAGCACCGGAGATACCCACAGCAATATAGAGATCCGGCGCAACAATCTTACCGGTCTGGCCAACCTGCATATCATTGGGCACAAAGCCGGCATCAACTGCTGCCCGGGATGCACCAACTGCAGCACCAAGCTTATCCGCAAGGCTGTAGAGCATATCGAAATTATCGCCATTGGCCATACCACGGCCACCGGAGATAACAATTTTTGCCGCGGTCAATTCCGGACGGTCCGAGGCAGCCACCTCTTCACCAACAAATTCGGAAATTCCGGCACTATGACTGGCGCTAATGGCTTCTATACTGGCCGAACCACCCTCTGTAGCGGCACTATCAAAAGCTGTACCACGCACTGTCAGCAGCTTAATTGCATCACTGCTCTGAACAGTGGCAATCACATTACCCGCATAAATCGGGCGCTTAAATGTATCGGCACTGACAACAGCACTAATTTCAGAGATAGCCTGGACATCCAGCAGGGCCGCAGCCCTGGGCATAATATTCTTGGCCGTAGTGGTCGCTGTCGCCAGGATATGGCTGTAGGCCGCGCCCACCTCGGCAATTAATGGCGCTACATTTTCAGCCAGGGCATTGTTATAGGCTGGATCATCAGCAACCAGCACCTTATTGATACCGGCAACCTGGGCCGCCTGATCTGCAGCGGCCTGACAATCACTGCCAGCAACCAGAATATCAATATCGCCACCAATTTCCCCGGCGGCAGTGACAGAATTTAACGTAGCAGGCTTAAGGCTGCTGTTGTCGTGTTCCGCGATAATTAGAATACTCATCAGATCACCTTCGCTTCATTTTTCAGTTTATCCACCAGCATAGCCACATCGTCGACCTTGATACCCGCCTGGCGCTGGGCCGGCAGTTCAACGCCCAGCAGTGAAACCCGCGGGGCAATATCGACAGATAGGTCTGCTGGTGTGGTGGTATCCAGCGGCTTGCGCTTGGCTTTCATAATATTTGGCAGCGACGCATAGCGCGGCTCGTTAAGTCGCAGATCAGAGGTAACAACCGCAGGAAGATTTAGCGCCAGTGTCTGTAAACCACCATCGACCTCACGGGTAACCTTGAGCTTATCGCCATCGACAATTAACTCAGAGGCAAAGGTGCCCTGCCCACAGCCCAAGAGTGCCGCCAACATCTGGCCTGTCTGGTTATTGTCGCCATCGATCGCCTGCTTGCCCATCAG
>JBMYPM010000071.1:0-6750 GCA_049600275.1 Porticoccaceae bacterium
AAAACCTGGGGTTACCGTGACGATGAATATGTCACCTCTCATCCAATTAAAGGCAAAATTGAACACACAGACCTGGTAATGGCCTCCATTGATGGCATTACCTACGCCAAGGGCGGCTCTGTTCTGCGCCAGCTCAGGTATTACATTGGCGAAGATACCTTCCGCAGCGGCCTGCAAAGCTATATGCAGAAATACGCCTACCAGAACACCAGGTTTCAGGATCTACTCGATGAACTCGCTCTGGCCGCCGCAGATAACAGCAGCATCGATATCAATCAGTGGGCCGATGAGTGGATTAAGACCATTGGTGTCAACCGGGTCTCTTCGGAGCTGCAATGCAGCGATGGCGTGATCGAATCCCTGCACCTGGTGCAGAGCGGCAGCCACAACAGCTCGCTGCTGCGAACCCATAAACTGCAGGTGGGCCTCTATCATTCAGAAGCTGGACAGCTTCAGCAGCCGACGGTTCTCCCCGTGCTGCTGAGTGGCGAAAAAACCCTGGTTAGCGCCGCAACTGGCCAGGACTGCCCGGTGCTGGTACTGCCCAATTATGCTGACTACGCCTATATCAAGGTGACCCTGGATAAACAGACCCGGACAACCCTGGCCGAATATCTATCGGCAATTGATGACCCGGTTGCCAGCGCCCTGTTCTGGCTGGCACTTTGGGATGGCGCAACAGATGGCGAATACCCTCTTACCGAGCACAGCCAGGTGGCCCTTAAACATGCGCGCCTGGAAACCAACAACCAGATGATTGATGAAATTGCCAACTCTCTCGCCAGTGCAAAGAGCTGGATGGAGCGAATGAATAACCAGGGCCAATTCCATAAGGCTCTGGCGGAGCTCTCTTCACAGATCGTTGAACTCGCCGACTATCGACTTAGTGGGGCTGAACCAGGGAGCGACCAGTTCCAGATCTGGCTTGACCTCTACAAAAGCGCAGCCTATCTGCCTGAACATTTACAAACTGTGGCTGAGTGGTTAAACACGAATCTTGCTTACAACTGGCCACTGGATCAGCGCAGCCGCTGGTCGCTGCTCTCAATATTAGGGAAATATAACTACCCAAATATTGAAAAAATGGTCGCGGCGGAACTGGCCAGTGACGGCTCCGCACGGGGCAAACTGCGCTATCTGTCAGTCAAATCGAGGATTGCCGATAAGAACCAAAAGCTGGCGATTATCGAAGAAGTCCTGAATCCCGACAGCAAGCAGAGTCTCGCCAACCGCAAAGCCATGGCGGGCAGCCTGTTTGGACTGAAAGACCGCCAAACTTCAGCAGAGCTTAGCGCCCTGGTTATAAAGCGATTGATTGATGGGCACAGGGTTCTCGACCCAAGGATACGTGACTACCTAGCCGCCCGTGTGGTTGGCAATAACTATCTCTGCTCGGAGCAGTGGAATCAGCTTATTGATGGGTTTTTAAACAGCCCTGGCGCAATAAACAGCCCTGGCGTAATAAACAGCCCTGGCCATTCAAATAGCCCTGGCAGTTTAAACCCACTGCTGGTCAATGGACTGCGTGAGTCACAGCAAAATAATAACCGCTGCCTTAAAGCCAAATCCTTACTTTTACAATAATCCCAGCCTTTTATGGCTAGAAGCTTTTTTATCACCAATACTTAAAAGGTTGTTTATATCTCCTCAACCAATAAGGGATTGTTGAATGTACGATTTGAGCATACTGGCGACTATCTGGATCAGTGTACTGGTCGCCTCGTTTATTGCCCACCGCACCAGGCTCACGCCAGTCCTCTGGTATCTGTTTCTCGGCGCACTGATGGTCAATCTTGGCTTTCTGCCGGAAACCATGCCGATCTTTATTGTCGACTTTGCCGAACTGGGCATTATTGTGATTATGTTTGCCCTTGGTTTTGAGGAGAACACCGATCACTTTCTGCAGAGTATCAAACGCAGCTGGGGCATAGCGTTATTTGGTGCCCTGGTGCCCTTTCTGGCGTCCTACAGTGTCGCCATAAATATCTGGGGCGACCAGAATATTGCCCTGCTCTGCGGCCTGGCCATGACTGCCACTGCAGTTTCCCTGACCATGGTATCCCTGCAATCTGAAGGCCTGTCTAAATCACCGGCGGCGGTAGGCATTATGACCTCCACGGTAATCGACAGTATCTCCTCTGTCGCCCTGGTTGCGATTTTAATTCCCATTACCACCGGGACAGCCTCCCTGTCAGTGGATGGAATATTCCTAACCATCGGCAAAGTTATGGTTTTCTTTGTTATCGTGACTTTTTTTGGTGCCTGGCTATTTCCTGTCGAGAAGGGCTGGCTGACAAAAATTCCCTTTTTCAGGCATCTCAACCTGCCGGTTATGCTGGCCATGGGTCGCGGCCAGTACATGATACTGGCGCTGTTGCTGATTGCTGTTTTAGTCGGGGTCCTCGCCCATAAGTTTGGCTTTCACCCGGCAGTAGGCGCCTATATGGCGGGCCTGATTATCAAGAAAGAATACTTTGATTTTCATCCCGAGCGGCAGGTCGACTTTCATAAGCAAGCACTGGAGATGATCAACAACATCGCCTATTCATGGATTGGGCCTGTATTCTTTGTCACCCTGGGCAGCAAGCTGATTTTTGATAGCGAACTGGCACTCACTGTACTTCCCTACAGCCTGACGCTGTTTGCCTGCCTGTTTGTCGCCCAGGTTATATCCGCAGGACTGGCAGCGCGTTTTACAGGAAACTTTGACTGGGCATCCAGCTGGATGATCGGTTTTGGTATGCTGGGTCGCGCCGAGCTGGCATTTGTGGTGATGGATATCGCCTTTGTCGAACACCAGATATTCACCCTGGAAACTTTTTATACCCTGATGCTCACAGCGTTTATGCTGAATATTTGCGTGCCACTGACGATACGCTGGTGGAAACCCCGCATGCCGGCAACCTAGCGTCCCACCTGGGTGCGATAGAGCGCAGTGGTCACCGGGTCTGAACAGCAGAAAATTACCGACTCCATCAAAGGGTTCTGGCGCAGTGCGCAATCAACCTGCTGAACGGCAATTTTAGTGGCGCGATTGGCGGGGAACCCCTTGGCACCACCATTGATCGGAGCAAAGGCAATAGTCCGGAAGTTTTGCCGCTTAGCCATATCCATAGCCTTGCGGTAACAGGAGGCCAACTGCTCTTCCTCGCGATACTCACCACCGCGCCACAGTGGGCCAATAACCTCAATAACCGGATTTGGTCTCTCTGCTGAAGGGGGGACAATTCGAATATCACCAATGGTGCGACCCTGCCCCCCGGCTTGATCTTGAGAAGCCTTATCGGCCACCGCAGAATCGACAGCTAAAGGATTGACAATAGCATCCACATTTAACGTGGTAACTTTGCCCTGATGTATTTTTATTCGATGCACTATTTTTCCCCACCTCCAAATAGACTTCCGGAGTATAGGAAAAAGACCTCATTGGAACGGTGATGCCTGTCTCATTAACAATGACAAACCAGGATGTCTGCGGCGACAGGGCGTTATAGATTAATCGCCTTGATTGCGCTGAGATCAACTTCCTCACGCTCGATCTTCAATGTCTCAAAATCGAACAGATCGGTGTCGGCCAGCTGCGAGGGAGAGATATTCTGCACCGCGCCAAAAATCTGCTCGATACGACCGGGAAACTGACGCTCCCAGTCCACCAGCATCTGCTTGACTGCATTGCGCTGCAAGCCTTCCTGGGAACCACAGAGGTTGCAGGGAATAATCGGAAACTGCTTTAACTCTGCCAGGGCAACCAGGTCCGACTCGCGACAGTACGCCAGCGGACGAATAATAATATTCTTCTTATCATCGGAGAGCAGCTTTGGCGGCATCGCCTTTAGCTTGGCCTGGTGGAACATATTTAAAAACAATGTCTCGACAATATCATCGCGGTGATGACCCAGGGCCACCTTTGTACAGCCAATTTGCTCGGCGAATCCATAGAGTGTTCCGCGGCGCAAACGGGAACAGAGACTACAGTAGGTTTTACCCTCGGGAATCTTGCTGGTAACAATGCTGTATGTATCTTTCTCGAGAATATGATATTCAATATCCAGGCTATCCAAATACTCGGGGAGTACATGTTCGGGAAAGCCCGGCTGTTTTTGATCCATATTGACCGCCACCAGGTCAAACTTGATCGGCGCACTGGCCTGCAGGTTGAGCAGGATATCGAGCATGCCATAGGAGTCTTTTCCGCCAGACATACAGACCATAATCCGGTCGCCATCTTCAATCATATTGTAATCGGCGATAGCCTGCCCCACATTGCGACGCAGGCGCTTTTGTAGTTTATTGGCTTCCAGCTGATTTTTACGAATAGACATCCGGCACTCTGTTAGCGGTTGTTTAAAAGCCGGCTATTGTAGGCGAAAGTGCCCGGAGATCACAGAGAATATCCAGGCATAAACTGGAAATTACAGCCCGGCCCTAGAGTGGCCAGACGGTTTCGGGGGAATTTAGCCGCGGGTCATAACTAAACTCAATATCGCCGCTAAAACCCAGAATATACAGCGCTTTACTATCATCCGCATAATAGGCAAACAGCTTCATCAGCTGCTTGTTGTCAGGGCCAAAGTCCTCCCGGTACCAGTCGAAAATCTTCGACAGGCGCATCTGCTGGCGACTGACTACCAGGCCCCGAGGGTGGTTGATAAACTCGCGAGCAGACTGCCTTAAAAGCTTATTGATATTAGCCGCGGTAAACGCGCGAGCCTGGATAGCCGGGCAGCCAACACTGGCGCAGCTCAGACCGAAAATCACTTTAT
The DNA here is from genome assembly GCA_049600275.1 of Porticoccaceae bacterium. Classification (GTDB taxonomy): domain Bacteria; phylum Pseudomonadota; class Gammaproteobacteria; order Pseudomonadales; family Porticoccaceae; genus HTCC2207. The sequence goes on from JBMYPM010000071.1 coordinate 4,764, forward strand.
AGTCATGCCAGATTGGACGCAGGATACGGTCGCCAATATCCGCCCTTCTCAGCTTGACGCCAGCCACTCTAATCCGTGGATTTAACTTGCGCGTATCTAGCGAATTGCCCGGGTACTTTTTTAACAGGCTTTGAATTGTCAGGGCATTGTAGAGGTTTAACCAATAGGCTTTCTGTTCACGCTTGCGATATTGGCGAGGATCAATAGAGGTCATCTGCGCAATGTAGGCATTCAACCTTTTACGGTCCCTGGGGCTGACATCAGCGTAGCGAAAACGATTAATACCCGAGGGGTGATTGGTCACCACATAGGTCTTTAAAAAACTATCGAAGGTCGAATGATCTATAATAGCCAGATTGGATTCATCACTCTTACTCCAAATTGACCAGGCTTGACTGCCTGACCCGGCGACAGCGGTCGAGGAATAAATAGAGAGAGAACCAAAGATAATTGAGATTAAAAATAACAGTTTGCAAGCGCGCATATAACAACTCCATCTGGGCTCGGGGTTAAAATATTTAACAGAGAATGTCTTGGTAACACTGCCCCCGGGGGCAATCAATTTGGAGTCATCAGAACTTTGAACAGCATCACCAAAATCAACCAGTTGCAGTCACAACTTATGCAAAAAGACCAGCAATTTGTCTGGCACCCCTACTCCTCGCTGACCGCGCCTATTCCCGCCTACGAAGTTGTCTCTGCCGAGGGTGTAACCCTGACGCTGGCAGATGGCACAGAGCTGATTGATGGCATGGCTTCCTGGTGGTGTGCGATTCATGGCTACAATCATCCGGTGCTAAATGCCGCGGCAAAGAACCAGATTGATAAATTCAGTCATGTGATGTTTGGCGGCATAACCCATGCGCCAGCGGTGGATCTCTGTGAAAAGCTGGTTGAGATAACCCCGTCCGGACTGGACAAGGTGTTTCTCTCTGACTCCGGCTCGGTCGCCGTAGAGGTAGCGATCAAGATGGCCTTCCAGTACTGGATCTCCCAGGGCCAGCCAAATAAAAACAGGTTGCTCAGCCTGCGCAGCGGCTACCATGGCGATACCTTCGCCGCGATGTCGGTCTGCGACCCGGTCACCGGGATGCACCATATGTTTGATCAGGTGGTCGCCAAACAATATTTTGCGCCTGCACCGCAGACCGGGGTAGACGAAGAATGGGATGAGCGGGATATTGCCGAATTTGCCAGGATTATTGCCGATAAGAAAGATCAGCTGGCTGCAGTAATTTTAGAGCCCATCGTTCAGGGCGCTGGCGGAATGCGCTTCTATTCGCCCCACTACCTAAAGCGTGTAAGGGAACTCTGTGACCAGCACAATGTGCTGTTGATCGCCGATGAAATCGCCACGGGCTTTGGCCGCAGCGGTAAATTATTTGCCTGCGAATGGGCGGAAATCAGTCCGGATATTATGTGTCTGGGCAAAGCAATTACCGGCGGCTATATGACCCTTGCAGCCACCCTGTGCAGCGAAGAGGTCAGCAACGGTATCTGCAATGGCGAAGCCGGCTGTTTTATGCACGGGCCTACCTTTATGGGCAATCCCCTCGCCTGTGCCGTGGCCAATGCCAGTATTGACCTGCTGCTTAACAGTGACTGGCAAGCCAATATTCACCGGATAGAAACTGCACTTAAAACAGAGCTGGCGCCCTTTGAGTCACTGGACGATGTCGCCGAGACTCGTGTCCTGGGTGCTATTGGCGTAATTGAAATGAAGCAGCCTGTAACACTGGCCGAAATCCAGAAGCAATTTGTCGCTGAGGGGATATGGGTGCGCCCCTTTGGCAAGCTGGTCTATGTAATGCCGCCCTATATCACCAGCGACGAACAGTTACACAAGCTTGCACAGGGGATTTACTCGGTGCTTTCCAAGAGCTAGGGGCAAAAGCTCAACAGAGAAACTAATCCGCAAGCGATGCGCGCCAGTCAATGCGATTTTCTGGCTTGATAAACACCAGGTGAGCATCACCCAGGGTGCGCT
>JBMYPM010000072.1:0-6624 GCA_049600275.1 Porticoccaceae bacterium
GACGTTTTATCTGGCTGAGCTTTTCGGCATCGGTTGACCGCGCCAACTCAATTTCAACCAACTCTTCATCGGACTCATTAAGGAAGGTATTTACCCCGACAATCGGCAGCGAGCCATCGTGCTTTTTATGCTCATAGTAGAGCGACTCTTCCTGAATCTTACCGCGTTGATAACCGGTTTCCATGGCACCCAGCACACCGCCGCGGTCAGAGATTTTTTCAAACTCCTGCAACACTGCCTCCTCAACCAGATCGGTTAGCTCATCAATAATAAATGCGCCCTGACTGGGATTTTCATTTTTTGCCAAGCCCCATTCCTGATTGATAATTAATTGAATCGCCAAAGCTCTGCGCACCGATTCTTCAGTGGGCGTGGTAATCGCCTCATCATAGGCATTGGTATGCAGACTATTGCAGTTATCGTAGATAGCAATTAATGCTTGCAGGGTAGTGCGAATATCATTGAAATTCATCTCCTGGGCGTGCAGTGAACGACCAGAGGTTTGAATATGATATTTAAGTTTTTGACTGCGAGGATTGGCAGCATAGCGATCGCGCATTGAGGTTGACCAGATACGCCGCGCCACACGACCCATCACTGTGTATTCAGGATCCATACCGTTGGAAAAGAAAAACGACAGATTCGGCGCAAAGTCATCAATATTCATACCACGGGCCAGGTAGGCTTCAACAAAGGTAAAGCCGTTGGCCAGGGTAAACGCCAACTGCGAAATCGGGTTGGCCCCGGCTTCGGCGATATGATAGCCAGAGATCGATACAGAGTAGAAATTACGGATCTGCTGATCAATAAAGTACTGCTGCATATCACCCATCATACGCAGGCTAAATTCCGTCGAGAAAATACAGGTATTCTGCCCCTGGTCCTCTTTGAGAATATCGGCCTGAACAGTGCCGCGCACCCGCTTTAAAGTATCCGCGCGCAACTCGTTGTACTCATCATCCCCTGGTTGACGGTTATGCTCGGCAATAAATTTATCGACCTGCTGATCTATAGCGGTATTTAAAAACATCGCCAGGATTGTCGGTGCCGGACCATTGATTGTCATCGAGACAGAGGTGGTTGGATTGCACAGGTCAAAGCCATCATAGAGGGCCTTCATATCCTCCAGGGTGCAGATAGAAACACCGGCATTACCAACCTTGCCATAGATATCCGGACGCATATCCGGATCCCAGCCATACAGAGTGACCGAATCAAATGCTGTAGACAGCCGTTTGGCATCTGCGTGTTCAGAGAGTACTTTAAAGCGCTGGTTGGTTCTAAAGGCATCGCCTTCACCGGCAAACATTCTTGCCGGATCCTCACCTTCCCGTTTAAATGGAAATACACCAGCCGTGTAGGGAAACTCGCCGGGGAGATTTTCCAGCATCAGCCATTTCAGCAATTCCCCATGATCCTTATAGCGTGGCAGCGAGACCCGCGGGATTTTACTGCCGGATAATGACAGTGTGTTTAATTGTGTAGTGATCTGCTTACCACTGCTTGTGGTGTCGACTTTCTGGTCGCCAGAATAGGCTTTTACCTGATCCGGCCAGTTCTCCAACAGCTTGCTTGCACGACTATCCATGGCTTGAAGACGCTCGGCGGCCAGCCGATCAATTGTCGAACAGACGGACTGCCCGTTTTTAGCACTGTCACTGCTAACCAGCATTTCCTTTGCGGCGAGCAACTGCTGCTGCTCGCGGGCCAGGTTGGCCTGCACGGCAACGTGCCGGTGGTAACTGCGCACCCCCGTGGCGATCTCGGCCAGGTAGCGCTGCCGATCCGCTGGGACCACAACGGTTTTCTCCGAGGGTGTTTTGCACTCAACCCTCTTCAGGTGGCGTTTAAATTTGCGCAGGCCATGAGCCTGTAGTAATTCCACCAGCCCCTGATAGGCCGCCGTGACACCGTCATCATTAAAACGTGAAGCTATAGTGCCAAACACTGGCATCTCTTCGGGCCGCTGATCAAAGGCTTCGCGATTGCGCTGGATCTGCTTGCAGACATCCCGATAGGCATCATCGCTCCCTTTGCGATCAAACTTATTGATAATCGCCAGTTCGGCGTAGTCGAGCATATCGATTTTTTCCAACTGGCTCTGGGCGCCAAACTCCGGGGTCATCACATAAATAGGGATATCCACATAGGGCACAATGCCTGCATCGCCCTGGCCAATACCAGGCGTTTCAACCACCACCAGGTCAAAACCACCCAGGCGCACTGCGCTGATAATATCGGTCAGTGACTTCGGCACTTCGCCACTAGCACCGCGGGTGCCGATTGAGCGCATAAAAATATTCTGGTGATAGATGGCGTTCATGCGGATGCGGTCACCCAGTAGAGCGCCGCCAGTTTTTCGGCGGGTGGGATCAATTGCCAAAACAGCAATCTTTAAACTATCCGCACTGTCCTGTCGAAAGCGACGAATTAGTTCATCGGTCAGCGAGGACTTTCCGGCACCACCGGTTCCGGTAATTCCTAGAACCGGTACTCTGCTGGATAAAAACTGCGCCTGCTCACGAAGGGATTTCTGTTGCTCAGCTGGAAGTTCGCCACGCTCAATAGCGGTAACTAAACGGGATAGATTGCAGCGACGCTCAACAGCGCTCAACTGCCTGGCATCGACGCTGACATCCTGATAATTTCCCAGCGAACAACGTTTGATCATATCGTCGATCATGCCTGCCAGGCCTAAATCCTGACCATCGTAGGGCGAGTAAATTCGCTCTACGCCGTAGTCTTCGAGCTGCTTAATTTCCGCGGGGACAATCACCCCACCGCCGCCGCCAAACAGTCGAATATGTTCAGCACCTGCCTCTTTAAGCAGGTCGACGGCATATTTAAAGTATTCAACATGACCGCCCTGGTAGGAGCTGATCGCAATGCCCTGGGCATCTTCCTGAAGTGCAGTTTCAACCACCTCTGCCACCGAGCGGTTATGGGCCAGGTGAATAACCTCAACACCGGCACCCTGCAATATCCGGCGCATAATATTAATGGCCGCATCGTGGCCATCAAAGAGGCTCGCGGCGGTAACAAATCGCAGGGGTACAGCAGGTTTTTGCTGGTGGCTGGCACCAGAGGTATCAGCCTTTCCAGAGGCGGGGTTGGCAGCTGCCTGTTTAGTTGTTTTTGCAGCTGGGGACTTAGCTGTTGATGTGCTCATAGCGACTCCATTGACCGCCCCGCACCCACAGGTGTTTTCTGTAGGTGCGGGATACATTCCATTCCATTGAGTTTTAGCTTAGTAAACTTGCTTGCTCTGTGCAAGTATCTTTGTAGACAACAAAAAGCCGTCAGCGACTCAACAGCGCTAATGAAAATATCAATAGAGTTTGAGTGGAATTTTTACAGGGCGTGCTGGTCGCCATAACCGAAGTAATCGGCAATCGCCAGACCGGCGGCGACACTGGTAAAGGGATCGTGCTCAACCACCTTTCCAGCAAACTGGTTATCCAGAATATCCTTTACCGCAGGTATTAATGAAGAGCCACCGGTACGCAGTACCAGGTCAATATCCGCCGCCTGGATATTGACCTTGTTGAGTATCAGGGTAATCGCCTGCTCGAGTTCGAACAGCAGATCGGAAATCATCAATTCAAACTCCCAGCGCTCAAGGGTCACCTCAATATCAATTTCAGGAATATCCAGTACCGCGGAATCCTGAACTGACAGCTCGGCCTTAAAAGCCTTGATCGCCTCAAAAACCTGGTAGCTGTAGTTTTGCTTCATCAGGTCATAGAGTCGTTTAAATTTAATCGCCGCTTCATCCTTTTCAACCATGCGCTGCATTACAGGGGCGGTGTATTTATTCTGGTTGAGCATATAGCTGACCGGCCAGTTAATCAGCAGGTCTTCAAAGTCGCTAAAGGGAAATAAAGTATCCACCTCTGAACCATCCAGCACCCGGCTCCAGCGTTCACCCTTGCCGAGCAGCGGGAAAATTAATTCACGGAAAATAGTCTGGTCGATTTTGTCACCACCCAGCGCAATACCATGGGTAGCCTCTACCTTAAAGGATGAACCCACCCGACGCAGAATACTGAAGTCCAGCGTGCCACCACCAAAATCCACAGTCAGCACCAACTCATCACTGTTGCCAGGATGGTTGTGCAAATAGCTAATCGCCGCCGCGGTAGGCTCGGGGCAGAACGACTGCTCTGTGATACCCGCATGACGGTAGGACTCACTGAGTCGCTCCAGGGCAATATTATTGCGCCCCTCCTCTACCCCTTCAAAATTAACCGGGTGGCCAATACAAGCGTGATCGGTATTGGCCAGATTGCGCTGTAATGCTTTGCGAATACCGACCAGAATAGGCGTTACCAGTGCAACAAGTCGAAAGGGCCTGTCGAAAATTACCGTGCGCCCTCCAGAGGAGTTACCCAATAGACGCTTAGTGCCGCGAAACAGTCGCCCGGGCAAACTCGAGTCATTAAAGGCCTGACCAAAAACCTTGCTGGTTTCCGATTCACTTGCCGGGCCAGTTGGGCTGCCGGTGCTGGTTCGCGCCTCCCCTAAAAGCTCGGCGCTAAGTTCCACCTTGCGGCCCTGGTTGCCGCTAATATAGTCATCAATGGCTTTTTGGCCGATGGTGGTTGTGAAGTCCCTGTCGATATAATTAGCCGAAGGCATAATCGAGTTCTGGGGGGACAGCTGAACAAGGAAAACCTGTTCGCCATCAAATACTGCCGCCGCGCTATTGCTCGTCCCAAAATCAATACCGATGCCGAAGGTTGAATTGTCAATAGAACCTGACACTGAAGAATTGTCGCTTTGCATGAAAAAGGATCGCTGGAAAAGATTAAAATAATGCCTGTATTTTAGACTAATTTAACCAATAATTAAGAAAAAGCTGCACCTACAGGTATAGTAAATATCAACAAAATCCCGGTACCACAAGCTGCAATCACTCAGGGCCACAGGATTGCAAGCCGCGTTATGTGATAGCCTAGGCAAATAATAATTAGAAAAAAGAGGCATCAAATGCTACGCCAAATACCACAGCGATATTCACTGGTTTCACTTTCGATGCTGGCAGTGTTTATCTGCTATATCGACCGCGTCAATATGTCTGTGGCAATTATCCCTATGGCCGAAGAGTTCGGCTGGGGTCCAGCAATGCAGGGTTCGGTGCTGTCGTCATTTTTTGTCGGCTACCTGTTGCTGCAAATACTTGGCGGCACCCTCGCCGACCGCTTTGGCGGCAAAATCGTGCTTGGCCTCGGCGTAATACTCTGGTCTCTGTTTACTCTGCTAACACCGATGGCCGCCTCTATTGGACTCAGTATCCTGATCCTTAATCGGATCCTGATGGGTATGGGCGAAGCAGTGACCTTTCCATCTATTTATGCACTTCTGGCACGCTGGGTGCCGGTCTCGGAACGTTCCCGGGCTATGGGCTTGATTAACAGCGGTATCCCCCTGGGAACGGTCTTTGCCCTTGTAGTCACACCGATGATTGTCGAAGCCTATGGCTGGACATGGGCATTTTACTCTTTCGCAATTCTGGGTTTTATCTGGGCTGTACTCTGGTTCAGAATTACCGCATCAAAACCTGGTCAACACCCGCGCATCTCAGCGCAAGAACTGGCGCATATCCAATCCGATGGCGAGCCGAGTAAAACAGAATCTGCGCCGCCAATATTAAAGCTGCTTAAATCCCCCGCCATTCTGGCAATTATAGTCGCCCACTTCTGTAACAACTGGTCGCTGTTCCTGCTGTTGACCTGGCTGCCTACCTTTATTAACAAGGGACTGGGTGTGGACTATGCATCGATCGGCTATTTCACCATGGTGCCCTTCCTGGTTTCATTTCTGTTTCTGAATATTTCCGGCGGCATTGCCGACCGCATGATAAAAAATGGCATGGCGGTAATTAAGGTGCGCAAAATTATGCAGAGCATCAGCCTTGGCGGCATGGCTGCGGCCATGATGGTGGTCGGCTATGCCGAGACTGTCTGGATAGCGGTTGCCATTATGACCGTCGGCAATGCCATGGGCTCGGCGGCTATGGGCGGCTTTGTGGTCAACCATATGGATATAGCACCCAAATATGCCGGCACCCTGATGGGCATTACCAATACCATGGGCGCAGTGCCGGGGATTATTGGTGTCTATACCGCGGGCCTAATTCTAGAAGTAACCGGCTCCTGGGCTATGGTCTTTCAACTGGCTGGTGCAATCTCACTGTTTGGCATGCTGTTCTACCTGCGTTTTGCCAGTGCCGACAAACAGTTTGACTGAGCACTTAATGTAAGTGCTCGATTAAGACCACTTTTATTTAACTGATGCAAAGGCATCTCGAGTGAGGTTTTCCAAACGGCCATCCTTATGGACAACAATATTGTCTTCAATACGAATGCCGCCATAGGGAATAAACTTATCCACCCGCGACCAGTTGAGCTTGGATGAATGTTCGCCGACACGCAATTTATCCAGCAGTGAGGGGATAAAGTAGAGCCCCGGCTCTACCGTGTGAATCTGGTTGGCGACCATTGGCGCCGAGCTGCGCAGCTTTGGGTATTTCTCTGAAGCCGGTACTTTATCTCCCTGAGCATTAGCCAGATTACTGCCTCTATCATGGACATTGCTGCCGAGATGATGACCTAGGCCATGGGG
>JBMYPM010000073.1:0-6555 GCA_049600275.1 Porticoccaceae bacterium
CTGTTTTTGATCCAGAGATCGCAAACAGGCTTTTTTTTACCCCAATATCTCCCGCTCAACAATACCCATCATCTTGTAGACCAGCTGGGCAGCCGAGAACTGGTAGCTGTGAAAGCCGGCGATTGGTGCAAACTCGGTAATATCCATTCCAATAATATTGCGCTGGGCAGCCACCGACTGAAATAGAGAAAGGGTTTGATACCAGCCCAGACCGCCCGGCACCGGCGTACCAGTTGAGGGGAAAATGGAAGGGTCCATACCGTCGATATCCAGGGTGAAAAATATATTGTCGGGAAAATCATCGGGCAGATCGATAGACTGAATATTTTTCGGTACCAATATATCCGCATCCAGATGCTCGACACCAAACAGTTTGCGCGTCTCCATCTCCTCCTTGCAGAACGCCCGAACCCCAAGTTGAAAAAGCGGGATATCCAAATCGACAATCCGCTTCATCGCCGAGGCATGACTGTAGGGATTGTCCTCGTAAGCATCGCGCAAATCTGCATGGGCATCAATTTGCACCACACCAATATCTTCAATGCCAGCGTCAATCAGCCCTTTGATAATGCCGTAGGTAACCGTGTGCTCGCCACCCAGACCCACCGGAAAGCCGCCCGCCTTGATTAACGCCGTGGTGGCTGTGGCAATTCGCTCAACCGCCTGTTCCGGGCTGCCGCTAACATCCACTGGTGGATGGGTATAAATACCTTTTTCACTGGGATTACTTTTGCCGTCCCAGGTCTCCAACTGCCAGGATGCCTCAAGAATTGATGCCGGGCCGTCGGCAGTGCCACCACCGTAGGAGACCGACTCCTCGAGAGGCATAGGCAGAATATGAAAAAAAGCCTGCTCGGGCTCCGGGTGCTTGAATTCGGAACCTAAAAATATCGGGTAGCCCGGTGCGGCTAATTGATCAAACTCTGACATTTTTAACTCTCTCCCTATCTCTAACTTTATCTATAACCCTAGGATAAACGCTGTTTAAAATCATTGTAGTCAAATTCCCTTACCAGTCTCAGCTCGTCTGTAGCGGAATTCCAGATGGCAATTGATGGCAGCGGAATACCATTGAAAGTGGTGGTTTTGACCATGGTGTAATGGGCCATATCGTCGAATACCAGGCGCTGGCCAACCTGCAACTGCTGGTCAAAACTGTAGTCACCCATAACATCGCCAGCCAGGCAGGTCTGGCCACCGAGCCGGTAATTAAAGGCTTTTTCATCCTGCACTCCAGCACTGAAAATATCTGCACGGTAAGGCATTTCCAAAGTGTCGGGCATATGGCAGGTCGCCGAGGTATCGAGAATCGCCAGCGGCATCTGGTTGTAGCTAAGGTCCAGAACCTCAGCCACCAGCACGCCGCTGTGCAGTACCGCCGCCTCACCGGGCTCCAGGTAAACCTGGACAGCATATTTTTCCTGGAACTCGACAATGCGTTTAATCAGTGCATCCAGCGGATAGCCAGCGCGGGTAATATGGTGGCCACCACCAAAATTTACCCACTGCATATTGTGCAACTGCTCGCCAAACTGCGCCTCCACAGCCGCCAGTGTGCGATCCAATGGCGCGAAATCCTGTTCACATAAAGTGTGAAAATGCAGCCCACTAATGCCATCCAAATTGTGGCCGGCAAATTCACTCTTGGGAATACCCAGGCGCGAACCGGGGGCACAGGGGTCATAAATCGGCGTGGCCCCCTCGGAGTGCAGGGGATTAATACGCAGGCCAAATTGCAATTCAGGGCGCTGTTGCCTGGCCTTCTCAATCAGTGGCTGGAAGCGCTGCCACTGTGCCAGGGAATTAAACAGCACATGATCGGAAATCTGCAGTATCTCTTGGAGATCATCCTCTTTATAGGCAGCACAAAAGGTATGCACCGCACCTTCAAATTCCGATGCGCCAAGCCGCGCCTCATAGAGGCCGCTGGCACAGGTACCACTGAGGTAGCGATTAAATAGCGGCGCCATACTAAACATGGAAAATGCCTTGAGCGCCAACAGCACTTTGGCACCGGATGCCTGCTGCACATGCTGCAAAATACGCAGATTGTTTTCGACCGCCACCTCGTCGACCACAAAACAGGGGGATGGCACCCGAGCAGGGTTAAAGGTTTGGAATGTTTTACAGTTGATCATCGGCTATTAAATTCCACTCAATCACAGCAAATCAAAACCAGGGTCTTCAATGACCTTCCAGGACAGCCCATGCTTATTCATATCAGCCATAAAGGCATCCGGATCCATCTGCTCAATATTCCAAACACCTGGCTTTAGCCACTTGCCCTCAAGCATTAATTTGGCACTGATCATCGCCGGCACACCGGTTGTATAGGAGATTGCCTGGGACTGTACTTCGCGGTAACAGTCCTGGTGATCTTTAATATTGTACAGATAGACAGTTTTTTCACGGCCATCAGCCAGGCCGCTAACCACACAGCCAATACAGGTTTTACCGGTGGTTCTCGGCCCCAGGGTCGAAGGATCTGGCAGCAGCGCCTTGAGAAACTGGATGGGGACAATTTTCTGGCCGTCAAATTCCACCGGCTCAATACCGGTCATACCCACATTGCCCAGCACTTCAAGATGCTTTAAATAGCTATCACCAAAACTCATCCAGAACTGCGCTTTCTTGATCGTCGGGAAATTCAGTGTCAGGGACTCCAGCTCCTCGTGGTACATACGATAGATATTAAACTCGCCCACCCCTTCGGGACAGGTGAAAGACTGGCTGGTAGACATCGCCGGAGTGGCCACAAACTCGCCATTTTCCCAGTGGCGGCACTCCGCCGTCACCTCGCGAATATTGATCTCCGGGTTAAAATTGGTGGCAAAGGGATAGCCGTGATCACCGCCGTTAACATCAATAATATCCAGGGTATGAATTTCATCGAAGTAATGTTTTGCGATATAGGCGGTAAACACATTGGTGGCACCTGGATCAAAACCGCAACCTAGCAACGCCATTAAACCGGCATCTTTAAAGCGCTGCTGGTAGGCCCACTGCCAGCTGTACTCAAACTTCGCCGTATCCAGAGGCTCGTAGTTGGCCGTATCCATATAGTGCACACCGGCTTCCAGACAGGCATCCATAATGGTCAGGTCCTGGTAGGGCAAGGCGACATTGATCACCATAAACGGTTTAACCCGCTCAAACAGCGCCACTAGCTCGGGCACATTGTCTGCATCCACAGCGGCGGTTTCGATAGTGCGACCATAGCTCTCGCGAATCTGCCCGGCAATTTTTCGGCACTTGCTCTCAGTGCGACTGGCCAGAACAATCTCGTCAAATACATCGGCCAGCTGGGCGCATTTATGGGCCACAACCTGACCCACACCACCAGCGCCAATAATAATAACTTTAGCCATAGCGGCCTCCCTTAATGCTCTTGTTGATTAATGCTCGCGTTCATAATAGGTATAACCCTGCATGCTGGCCCTGAAAGCCTTGATCATCTGCTGGCGTTCAGCGGCGGTAATTCGCCCCTGCTGAACCGCGCGCTCTGCGGTATTGCGATACCTCAGTTCCATTTGCTTGGGCTCGTACTCCACATAGCTGAGGACATCGGCAATAGTGTCACCGAGCATTTCCTTAGCAAAATCAAAACTGCCGTCGCGGTTAAGACGCACACTGACAACATTGGTATCGCCAAATAAATTGTGCAGATCGCCGAGGGTCTCCTGGTAGGCGCCCACCAAAAAGACCCCCAGGTAGTACTCTTCACCCACTTTCAGGGGATGCAGTGGCAGGGTTTTTTCCGGCTCGGTCTGGCCGACAAAATTATCGATCTTGCCATCGCAGTCACAGGTAATATCCGCCAGCACCGCCTGCCTGGTCGGCTCTTCATCGAGTCGGTGAATAGGCATAATCGGGAACAGCTGGTCGATTGCCCAGATATCCGGCAGCGACTGGAACAGGCTGAAGTTGCCGTAGTAAATATCCGCCAGCGAGAGCTTAAGGCCGGCCATACTGGCTGGCACCTCATCCATGGTATCCAGCACATCGGCAATACTGTGCAGGGCGTCGAGAAAGATATTTTCCGCACTGGCACGACAGCGCAGGTCTACCTTGCCCAGTTTAAAGCCATCGCGAATCTGCTTGCGATACTGGTGAACCTGCTCATAGCTCTGCTCAATATTTTCCGCCGTTAGCTGCGAGGAGACGTCGCGCAGTTTGGCCAACAGCGGATGTTCGTCGGCCTTGATCTCACTGTCGCCAGTAGATTCAAAAGTGGTGGTATCGAGAATATTAAACAGCAGCACAGAGGCGTAGGCCACCACCGCCCTCCCCGACTCGGTGACAATCACCGGGTGCGGAATTGCCTCATTGTCCAAAGTGGCCTTTAGTGTCCCGACAAGGGTTTCACAGTACTCTTCAAGGCTGTAGTTGCGGCTGTGATTATCTTCACTCCGGATACCGGAGTAATCCACCGCCAGCCCACCGCCAAAATCAATATGGGACAGCGCCGCACCCTCGCGAACAAGATCCACATAGTAGCGACTGGCTTCGATAACGCCGTTGCGAATATCCCCGAGACTGGGAATTTGCGAGCCGAGATGGCAGTGCATCAGCTTCAGGCAGTCGAGCATCTGCTCTTCACGCAAGCTATCTACCACATCGATCAGCTGGGTGGCGGTCAGGCCAAAAATACTTCGATCGCCACTGGTGGAATTCCAGTGACCGCTGACCTGGGAGATCATCTTGATACGGATACCAATCATCGGACGGACATTCAGGGCCCGGCTGCGCTCAATAATAATTGGCAGTTCCGAGGGTGTTTCGATAACAAAAAAGCATTCAAAGCCAAGCTTTATCGCCTGCAGCCCCAGATCGATAAACTCCTCGTCTTTATAGCCATTACAGATAATTAAGCGACCGGGTTGCAGAGTCGACAGAGCGATAATCATCTCTGGCTTGCTGCCCACCTCAAGTCCGTGATGATAGCGCTCGCCAAAATCGGCAATCTCCTCAACCACCTGGGCCTGCTGATTGACCTTGACCGGGTATACGCCGCGATAGGGCTGGGTATAAGAGGCCTTTTCTATAGCATTGGAGAAGGCTACGCTGAGACGCTGAATCTGTGCGTCGAGGATATTTTCGACACGCAACAGCACCGGCATCTGCAGATCCCGGTCAACCATTCCCTCAACTATATCCAGCAGGGCAACCTCTGTATTAAGGGTCTTTGCCGTAACAAGGCCATCGTCCGAGAGACCAAAATAATCATTGCCCCAGCGCTCAATCCCATACAGGTCAGCCGACTGTTTCGCCTGCCAGGGTCGGGGAGTTTTAGGGTCAAAAATCTGGTTTAAAATCTGGTTCAAAGGCTGCTCCTATAAAACAATCGCTTACAAGACAACAGAGAAAATAAGCGGGCCTGAATTTGGCGCAATTCTGCACCAAATATGAAGCTTAAATCTATATTTTTTTATTCTAATTTTTAGATAAATACAGGTACGACAAAAGACCCCAAAAGGGGTCATTTCCAGATTAGAAATTGTCTATATAAAGGAAATCCGGCGGGCGCTAATTACAGGGAATTATTGATCTGCACCAATGTCTGCAATGGATCCGCAGACTGGGTTATAGGACGACCAATCACCAGGTAATCACTACCCAGGGCGATAGCATCCTGGGGTGAGACTATACGTCGCTGGTCATCAGCGGCGCTATCTGGCAGGCGTATACCCGGGGTGACCAACTGAAAATCTGCACCCAGGGCGGCTTTCAGGGCGCTGGCTTCACGGGCGGAACAGACCACACCGTCGAGGCCGCAATTCTGCGCCAGGCCGGCAAGATGCAATACCTGCTCGCTGGGACTGCGCTGGATACCGATCTCCTGCAAATCCGCCTTATCCATACTGGTCAGAACAGTCACACCGATTAATAGCATAGAGCTGCCCTGCTGCTCGAGCGCCTGTTTGGCGGCGCTCATCATACGACTGCCGCCTGATGCGTGAACATTGGTCATCCACACACCGAGATCTGCAGCGGCACAGACCGCCTTAGCAGCAGTATTGGGAATATCATGAAACTTTAAATCGAGAAATACATCGAAACCGCGATCGACCAGGGCTTTTACCAATACTGGCCCCGCAGCGGTAAACAGCTCCTTGCCGACCTTTACACGACACTGTGCCGGATCGAGCTGTTCGACCAGGCTCATTGCCGAACCCTGGTTATCGAAATCCAGGGCGACAATTACTTTTGAACTGATTTTGGAATCGAAAGCGGCCATAAGCCAATTAGTCCTTCTTTAAAGCGCGGGCCAGTTGCCGCTTGTAATAGGTAATAAGTACAGAGCTGGCCAACAGCCCGAGCAGGCAGCCAACCACGAGAAAAATCATCAACCACAGACCGAGACTCATGGTCGCACTCTGCAACAGGATAAAGTCCACATCGACCAGCTGGTTGTTCTCCATCGCGAACATGGCGCCGACAATAACAATTGCCAAAACCAGTAAAAATTTTACAAACATCCACAGTGCGCGCATTGGAGCCTCCTAGTATCGATGGCATATTGTACTCGCTGGCCATCGCCTCGACAAAACATCA
>JBMYPM010000074.1:0-6479 GCA_049600275.1 Porticoccaceae bacterium
CAAAAAGCTGAGGCTTTAAAGCAGTCTGGTGCCGAAATTTTGTTTTTGCCCGCCCGGGATGGCCATGTTGATTTGCATGCGCTGTTGGTTGAGCTAGCCGGCCGCGAATGCAATAGCGTGATGGTAGAAGCCGGCGCTGGGTTGGCTGGTGCCTTTGTCGCTGAGGGGCTGCTCGATGAGCTGGTCTGCTATTGGGCACCGAAGTTATTTGGCAGTGATGCGCGGCCGATGTTTGGTTTGCCGATCAAGACTATTGATGCCCATTTGGCACTGTCGGTTCAGGATATTCGCCAGATTGGTGAGGATATCCGGGTGACTCTGTATCCGGACAAAGATTACTAATAACGGGCTGTTTAGCAGGCCGTTTAACAAGCGATTTAATTAATAATTTAAGTAGCAGGTTACAAGATTATGTTTACAGGAATTATCAGCGCCATCGGTGATATTGCCGATCTCGAGCAGCGTGGCGGCGACGTGCGCTTAACTATTCGCACGGGCAACCTCGGACTGTCTGATGTTCAGCTCGGTGATAGCATTGCCTGTAATGGCGCCTGCCTGACAGCGGTAGAGCTTACCGGTGAAGGGTTTGTTGCCGATGTCTCGGTTGAGACCCTCAACCTGACTACTATTGGCAATTGGAAAGCGGGTGCGCGTATTAACCTGGAAAAAGCGATGCAGGCCAGCGATCGCTTTGGTGGTCATATTGTCTCCGGCCATGTGGACGGGATTGGCGAAGTTGTCTCCCTCCATGAAGATGCCCGCTCCTGGCGCTTTCGACTGCGGGCTCCCGCAGAGTTGGCGAAATATATTGCCCATAAAGGCTCAATTACTGTCGATGGCACCAGCCTGACGGTAAATATTGTCGACGGCTGCGAATTTGAATTAAATATTGTGCCCCACACCATGACTCACACGGTGATGGGTGACTACCAGGTGGGCACAAAGGTCAATCTTGAGGTCGATCTGGTAGCCCGTTACCTTGAGCGTTTACTGCTCGGTGACAAGGCGGCAGAAGCCTAGAAACCAGTAACACGAGAATAAATAACCCTACAACCATTGATTGGAAAAAACTAAATGGTACTCAATACGATTGAAGAGCTGATAGAAGATATACGTCAAGGAAAGATGGTTATCCTGATGGATGACGAAGATCGCGAGAACGAAGGCGATCTGGTTATGGCGGCGCCAATGGTTCGCGCCCAGGATATTAATTTTATGGCCACCAATGCCAGGGGATTGATTTGCCTAACCCTCCATGAAGATCGCTGCAAACAGCTGGACCTGGCGATGATGGTTAATGCCGACAGCAATAATTCCAGCCACAGCACGCCATTTACCCTGTCTATTGAAGCTGCCGAGGGTGTTACCACAGGCATCTCTGCCGCTGATCGCGCGCGCACCGTTCAGGCCGCTGTTGCCAGTAGCGCGCGACCCTCAGATATTGTCCAGCCCGGCCATATCTTTCCATTGAAAGCGCAGCCTGGCGGCGTACTCAGCCGCGCCGGTCATACTGAAGCCGGTTGTGACCTGGCCAAGCTGGCAGGTTTTGAGCCGGCGGCAGTTATCGTTGAGATTATGAATGAAGATGGCACCATGGCGCGCCGTGATGATCTGGAACTGTTTGCTGAAAAACACGATATCAAGATCGGTACTATTGCCGATTTGATCCATCACCGCCTGGTAACAGAAAAGACTGCACAATGTATTAACGAGAGAAAAGTAAGTACTAGCTTTGGCGATTTCACCCTAAAAACCTACTTCGACAGTATTCTCAATGAGAAGCATTTTGCGCTGGTCAAGGGTGATGTCAGTGGCGGTGAGCCGCCGCTGGTGCGTGTCCATACCAACCGTTCAGCCCGCGACCTGCTGGCCATTGAAGATTCCAGTGAGTTTAAGAGCTGGTCATTTCACAAGGCTCTGGAGCGGGTTGCCGCTGAGGGTCGCGGGGTTGTGGTCTTGCTGTACTATCCCGAGTCCTCGGAAGATATTGATCGCAGTATTGAGCAGATACTCAACCCGAACCAGGCGCGTTCGCAGCTTGCCAGCGATGTTGTCTATCAACAGGTTGGCACCGGCTCGCAGATATTGCGTGACCTGGGTATTCACCAGATGCGCCTGATGAGCGCACCCTTTAAATTTACCGGCATCTCCGGCTTCGATCTCGAAGTTGTAGAACACGTCGACTGCGAATAGAACAGGAACAGGCCATGAGCGAATACAGACCCGAAGAGGGTAATTTTAATGTTGGCAATGCACGTGTCGCAGTAATCGCGGCGCGCTGGAATGCTGAAATCACCGATGGCTTGCTCGACGGTGCGGTGCGCGCATTTGCCCGTCACGGTATAGAGGGTGATGCCCTGGAAGTGTTTCGTGTCCCCGGCGCTTTTGAGCTGCCACTGGCCAGCCAGCGCGCAGCCATTACTGGCCGCTTTGATGCAGTTGTGGCGCTGGGCTGTGTTATCCGCGGTGATACGCCACACTTTGACTATGTCTGTGCCGAGACGACCAGGGGTATTGGTGAAGTCGCCCTGAATGAAAATCTGCCAGTCGCCTTTGGCCTGCTGACCACCGACAATCTCCAGCAGTCCCTGGATCGCTCTGGTGACAACAGTGAAAATAAAGGCGAAGAAGCGGCGCTGACCATTCTTGAATTACTGACCGTGTTTAAACAAATCCAGGGCGCTGAATAAATGTCAAAACCTAAAATGCGCCAAAAGGCCCGCAGACTGCTGGCTCAGGCACTGTACTCCTGGGATATGGGCGGTACGGACCTGGTCAGTATCGAAGCCGAATTTCACACCGACAATAATATGACCACGGTGGACACGGATCTATTTCATGAGGTACTCCATGGCGTGCCCAAGAATCTTAACGAAATAGATGCTGCCTACCAGGCCCACCTGGATCGTGAGCAGGAGCAGCTAGATCCGGTGTCCCGGGCGATTTTGCGGCTGTCTACCTACGAGATGCTCTACCGTATTGATGTGCCCTATAAAGTGGTGATCAACGAGGGGGTCAATCTGGCGAAAACATTTGGCCCAACCGATGCATTTAAATATATCAACGGTATTCTCGACCGCGTCGCCGCTGAAAAGCGCGCTATAGAAGTAGCCGCCAATAAGCGTGGCTAATTAAACTCCAGAGAGGACAAAGCTCTGTCTGCTCAAGATAACCCTCAGTCCAGCGAGTTCGAACTGATCGCCAACCACTTTGCTGGTCTTACCGGTCAGGACGGAGTTGCATTGGGTATTGGTGATGATGCTGCGCTTATTAATCCCAGTCAAAATCAGCAGTTAGTGGTCGCCAGTGATACTTTGGTCGAGTCTGTACATTTTCCCGCCAGCGCCACAGGAAGACAGATCGGCACAAGGGCGCTCTGTGTAAACCTTAGTGATATGGCTGCCATGGGTGCGAATCCGCGCTGGTTTACTCTGGCACTGACCCTGCCGGCAGATAAAGCCAACAGTGCCTGGCTGGCAGGTTTTAGTGAGGGTATTGCCGAGATCGCCGGGCAGTTTGATATAGCGCTGGTGGGTGGAGATACCACCGGTGGTCCGCTGACAGTTTCCATGACGCTGATTGGTGAAGTGCCTGCGGGAGAGAGCTTGCAGCGCAGTGGTGCAGCAGTTGGAGATACAGTCTTTGTAACCGGCACATTGGGCGATGGTGCGGCAGGGCTAAATTTGATACCCAGAAAAAATAGTATTAATACTGACAGTGATCGCTTACTTCAAAGATTCTATGCCCCTCAACCCCAGATAGAGACAGGTATCAATCTGCGCACAATAGCCAGTGCCTGTATAGATATATCTGATGGCTTGGTCGCTGATTTGGGCCATATATGCCAGGCCAGTGGCGTAGCTGCGACTGTCTTTACCCAAGAATTACCCCTGGCCGAAGAGTTAAGGAAGCTGGCTCCCGAGAGCTGTCTGGACTGGGCGCTGTTTGGTGGTGATGATTACCAGCTGTGTTTTACGGTCAGCGCTGACAGGCTCGCAACTGTCGAGCAATTGATTGAACGGGGCGAGCTAAATGCCAGTAAAATTGGCTCTATCGAGGCATCGGGAACTTCAGGTAATCTAGTCACTGTTCTCGATACCAGCGGCAAACCAGTCGCGGTCAATAAACAGGGGTATGATCATTTTGGCTAACCATTCAGCTAATCCATCTTTTAAGCAGTTGCTGCGTTCGCCGACTTTATTACTGGCTTTTGGTTTTGGTAGCGGGCTTTCACCCAAGGCGCCGGGAACCATAGGTACATTGGCGGCTATTCCACTCTGGTGGCTTCTGGCCCAGCTACCTCTGTCGAGCTACTTAATCATTGTTTTTTTCAGCGCAATTATCGGTATCTATATCTGTGGTGCTGCGGCCAAAACACTGGGTGTGCATGATCATGGGGGTATTGTCTGGGATGAGTTTGTCGGCTTCTGGATTGCCATGGCTGCGCTGCCGGTATCCTGGGTGTCGCTGCTGCTGGGATTTGTGCTGTTCCGCCTGTTCGATATCTTAAAGCCCTGGCCGATCAGTTGGCTGGATAAAAAAGTGTCCGGTGGTTTTGGCATTATGGTTGATGATGTTATTGCCGGTTTGGCTGCCGCCGGGGTAATCGCACTGCTGGGATTTGCAGGCCTTATATAAACCCTTTACTGGTCGAGTGTTGAAGCTACAATACGCGACCGAATAAACTGTTCGTCTTTTGAGATCAAATACTGAAATCAAAAAGTGCGTTCAATAAATACTTTGGAGAAAACTGTGGCGCTTCGCTTTATCGAATCATCGAAATTACCCACTCGCTGGGGGACTTTTGATATTCACGGTTTTGAGGATCCGTTTAAAGGTAAAGAGCATATTGCTATCACCATGGGTGATTGCCAGATTGATGAGCCGCTGTTAATCCGCATTCACTCAGAATGCCTTACCGGCGATGCGCTGGGCAGTCTGCGCTGCGACTGTGGCGAGCAGCTGCAGGAAGCGATGAAGCGAGTTTCTGAGGAGGGTCGCGGGGCTATCCTGTACTTGCGCCAGGAAGGTCGCGGAATTGGTTTGGTGAATAAAATTCGCGCCTACAATCTGCAGGACCAGGGTGCCGACACAGTTGAAGCCAACGAGCGTTTGGGTTTTGGTGCGGATATGCGCGACTACTCTATCTGCGTACCTATGCTGGAACATCTGGGGGCCAGGCAGGTTAAGTTGATGACCAATAATCCACGCAAGGTCGCTGCCCTGAAAGAATTGGGTATAGATGTAGTCGACCGTGAGCCTATCCAGGCGGATAGCAATCCCCATAATGTTCAATATCTATCGACTAAAGCTGGAAAGCTCGGTCATCTGTTTAAGGAAGAGAAATGAGTCTGGCTAAACGTATTATTCCCTGTCTCGATGTGGATAAAGGTCGAGTTGTTAAAGGTGTACAGTTTGTCGATATTCGCGATGCCGGGGACCCGGTTGAGGTTGCCCGCCGCTATAACGAGCAGGGTGCAGATGAGATTACCTTTTTGGATATTACCGCCAGCCATGAGGCGCGGGATACTACTCTGCATACCGTTGAGCGAATGGCGGGTGAAGTATTTATACCGCTGACAGTGGGCGGTGGTGTTCGTGAACTGCAGGATATTCGCAATCTGCTCAATGCAGGTGCCGACAAAGTGGCTATTAATTCAGCGGCTATTCACAACCCGGAATTTGTTCGTGAGGCGGCACAGCGCTTTGGCTCCCAATGCATCGTTGTAGCTATTGATGCCAAGCAGGTGGAGCAGGGCGACCAGCCAAGATGGGAGATTTTTACCCACGGTGGTCGCAAGCCAACCGGGATCGATGCGATTCAGTGGGCGGAGAAGATGACCGACTACGGTGCCGGTGAGATCTTGCTGACCAGTATGGATCGCGATGGCACCAAGAATGGTTTTGATCTCGAGCTTACCTCGCGCATCAGTGATGCGGTTAATGTTCCGGTTATTGCCTCTGGTGGTGTGGGCAATCTACAGCATCTGGTTGATGGTATTGTTGAAGGTAAGGCTGATGCGGTTTTGGCGGCGAGTATTTTTCACTTTGGTGAGCATACGGTGCCGGAGGCCAAAAAATATATGGCCGAACGTGGGGTAAATGTTCGGCTATAAAGCGGCACTTCTCTTAATGTCATCCCGACAGAGCGCAGCGACGAGGGATCTCAAACTATGCCGCATCCAAATCAAGCTTATTAACCCTATCCAACTGAACCAGTTTTTATAGCCTTGTGAACCTTAGCCCAGCATGATCTTCAAGACGTTTAACCAGAGCACTGCCCATCGCCGTTGAAGGGGTTAAGAAACCACCGGCCTGATCTTCCTTTTTAATATCCATTGCCAGGCAGAGCCCCGCCTGTGCAAGCATCTTGGCAGTCGAGCCATAACCTGGGTCGCGATCACCAGTCACTTTAACCATCAGGTGATTGCCATCGTTATCAGCACCGTACAGACGCAGATCAAAGAACCCCTTTAGCT
>JBMYPM010000075.1:0-222 GCA_049600275.1 Porticoccaceae bacterium
GCGGTAATACCGGATTGATGAATTAATTCTCGCTCACCGGCATCAATATCACGGATACCTATCAGAACCACATTTTCCGGGCGCACTTTTGGGCTAAAACCCATAATATTGGCCAGATCCCTATCGCCATAACCAAGCAGATGGGCCAGTGGCATGCCATGAATATTGCCTGAAGGGGTGGTTTTTGGCGTATTTATATCGCCATGGGCATCAAACCACAGC
>JBMYPM010000075.1:232-6446 GCA_049600275.1 Porticoccaceae bacterium
ACCAATTGACTCACCCTGTTGCCGATAGTGGGCAGCGACACCAGCGACACTGCCGTGGGCAATTGAATGGTCACCGCCAATAATCAATGGCATATCACCCACTGCCAGTGCGTTGCGAGTCTGCTCTGCCAGAACTGAACATACCTCGAGAATCTCAGACTTATAGCGCGTTTTAGAGGGGTCTTCACTACAGCTCTCCATGGTCGGTACAGGAATATCTTTCTCAATTGCCAGCTGGTATCCGAGGTTTTCCAGCTGTGCACCAAGACCTGCAACTCGCAGTGCCGAGGGGCCACCATCGGTTCCCCGGCGTGAGGCACCCAGATCAATTGGCACACCAATAATTTGCACCCGCGGCTTGGCCGCGACCAGGCTGATTGGGGAAATTGCCTGGGACATCAGGCAACGCGCCTTATGGAAGAGACAGCGCGACCATCGGCAAGCTTGGAATAGAGATTCTTGGGGTCATCCATGATCGGTACCAATGAAATATCTTCACCCAGGTTTAATTCCACTGCCGCCTTGTGCAGATAGCGCAGCATGGAGAAATCTTCCATAGCAAAGCCCACAGAATCAAACACCGTGACCTGTTCAGCGCTGTCACGACCACTGGCAGTGCCAGTTAACACTCGCCAGAATTCTGTAACCGGGTGGTCGGCAGCCAGCTGCTGGATATCCCCTTCAATACGGGTTTGCGGCTCGTACTCGACAAAGATTTTAGCCTGGCGCAGCACATCCGGATGCAGCTCAGTTTTGCCGGGGCAGTCGCCACCAATACCATTGATATGCATGCCGGGCTCAAGCATATCCGCCGTCAAAATAGTGGCGCAGGTTTTATCCGCGGTAATGGTACTGACTATATCTGCACCTTTAACGGCATCTGCAGTAGATGAGGCCGTTATAACTCTGAGGTTGGGAAACAGAGCCAGGTTGGCAATAAATTTCCTGATCGCCGCTGGATCAATATCGAAGGCGCGGATCTCTGTAATGCCTAATAGAGCGTGAAAGGCTATTGCCTGGAATTCACTCTGAGCACCGCAGCCGATCATTGCCATGCTCCGCGACTCCGGTCGTGCCAGTTTTCGAGCTGCCATAGCCGAGGTGGCTGCAGTTCTAAAGGCAGTACTGATAGTTAATTCCGATAGCAACAGTGGATATCCTGTGGCAACTTCGGCCAGCGCACCAAATGCCATTACCGTCGATAAACCCTTCTGGGTATTGGCGGGGTGACCGTTGACATATTTAAAGCCATATTGCTGGTTATCCGCAGTGGGCATCAGCTCAATAACCCCGATATCACTGTGGCAGGCTAGCCGGGCAGATTTATCAAATTGTTCCCAGCGTTTGAAATCATGCTCGATAAACTGGCTTAACTCAGTGAGTAACTGTTCGATGCCGACCCTGTCGACCAATGTGGCCATGGTGTGTGTATCAATAAATCTTGTCATAACCCGCACTCCAATAAAGACCGAAAAAAATAAACCCTGGATAGCGATAATTATTGAAGCTTGCACAGCTATAAAAAAGACACCAAAATGTAACTAATTGTAAATATTAATTACATTTTGAAAGAGATAACTAGCAATATGACTAAACTAGACCAACTGGATAAGCAGCTGATTTCAATTTTGCGCTCTGATGCACGCACACCGGTGGTAAAGCTGGCCAAGCAATTAAATGTATCCCGGGCGACCATACAAAACCGTATGCATCTGCTTGAGAGTCGCGGGATTATTTTAAATTACACGGTCAACCTGAAGAGCAGTGCAGAGATAAACCCAATCAGGGCCCTGATGAGCATCGCCGTAGAAGGGAAAAAGTCACCGGCGGTGGTCAGTGCGCTGATGGGCATTCCGCAAATTGCGACTATTCACAATACTAACGGGCGCTGGGACCTGATTGCCGATATTCGCACCCACAGCCTGGAAGCGTTCAATGCACTGCTGGGCGAAGTCCGTGCCATCGACGGCGTGTCTTCAACTGAAACCAGCTTATTGCTCGATACTCTTAAGCGCTAAGTGCTCAAACCTTAAGAGGGCAATTTAAAGTCAGGCATTAATGGCAAGCAAAACGTATAATGGCGTCCTCGAATTAAATTGATTCTATCTAATTGAAAATTATGACGATTAAAAGCTATATGCAGTCTGTCGGCACTCAGGCGCGAGAAGCGTCCAGAGTCATTGCCGCCGCTGAAACATCTCTTAAAAACCAGGCCTTACTGGCTATTGCCGATGCCCTCGACAGTGACCGCGACAACCTTTTAGCAGCCAATGCTGTGGATATGGAAAACGGCCGCAACAATGGTCTCGACGCCGCCCTGCTCGACCGCCTTGAACTCAACCCTGCGCGTATCGATGGCATGATTGAAGGGCTACAACAGGTCTCTGAACTGCCTGACCCCATAGGTGAAGTCACCGATCTGCAAGATCGCCCAAGCGGTATCAAACTCGGCAAGATGCGCGTACCCCTGGGTGTGGTTGGCATTATTTATGAATCGCGACCAAATGTAACCATTGATGCAGCGAGCCTCTGCCTGAAATCAGGCAATGCAACTATTTTGCGTGGTGGCAGCGAGGCAATCGCCTCTAACCAGGCAATTGCAGCCTGTATTAGCCGCGGACTGCAAACCGTCGGGCTTCCTGAAAATATTGTGCAGGTTATTAACACTACCGATCGCGCCGCGGTGGGTGAACTGATTACCATGCCTGAATATGTCGATGTGATTGTGCCCCGCGGCGGCAAGGGGCTGATCGAACGTATCAGCGCCGATGCCCGTGTGCCGGTTATCAAACACCTGGATGGCAACTGCCATGTCTATATTGACGGTGATGCCGATCTGCAAAAGGCTCAGGCGATCGCCCTAAATGCCAAGACCCACAGATACGGCGTCTGCAATGCTATGGAATCCCTGTTAGTCGCCGAATCGGTTGCCGGCAAAATATTACCTGGACTGGCTGCTCTCTACGCAGAAAAAGGCGTTGAGCTGCGTGGCTGCGAAAAGACCTGTGCGATTATTCAGGAGGCCAAACCAGCCTCAGGGCAGGATTGGTATGAAGAGTACCTGGCACCTGTTCTAGCAATAAAAGTGGTGACCGGACTGGACCAGGCAATTGAGCATATCAATCACTACAGCTCCCAGCACACCGAATCCATCGTCACTGAAAACGCCGCCCATGCTGAACGCTTTATGCGCCAGGTGGATTCCAGTTCGGTGATGCACAATGCCTCGACAAGATTTGCCGACGGTTTTGAATATGGCCTGGGTGCCGAGATCGGTATTTCCACCGATAAGATACATGCCCGCGGCCCTGTGGGTCTCGAGGGGCTAACTAGCCAGAAATGGGTGGTTTATGGCGACGGGCAGATCCGTCAATAATATGTCGGTCGCTATTTTTGGGGGCACCTTTAATCCGGTTCACAATGGTCATCTGCGCATTGCTATCGAGCTGGCAGAACTGCTTGAAGTAGACAGCTTGCGGATGGTTCCCTGCGCACTTCCGGCGCACCGCGACGCACCCTGCGTCACACCTGAACAACGTCTCGAGATGCTGAAACTGGGCATTGGTGAACAGCCCCAGCTAATAGCTGACGATATTGAGCTATGCCGCGATGGCCCCAGTTACACCATTGATACCCTGCGTGAAATTAGAGCTCAGGTTGGCGACCACACAGCACTTTATCTCTGTGTGGGTATGGATGTGCTGTGCACCCTGGATAGCTGGAGGGACTGGCAGCAGCTAACCGATTACTGTCACCTGGTTGTCTCTTCGCGCCCTGGCTACCAAATACCGCAATCCGGGCCACTGGCCGAATGGATAAGGGCTCGACTCTGCGATGATTTATCAGCACTAAAACAATCCAGCGCTGGTAAACTGCACCTTTGCAACCTGACCATGCTGGCGATTTCATCCACTGCGATACGCCATAAAATAAGCACAGGGGAAAAGATCGATTACCTAACCCCGACAGCAGTGGTTAACTGTATTCAACAACAACACCTATATGAGTAATCTGTATATATGACCCAATCTCTAAAAGAAATTGTTATCTCGGCGCTGGAAGAAGTTAAAGCGGAAAATATTACCTCCCTGGACGTCCGTGAGTTGACCGGTGTAATGGATACCATGATCGTTGCCAGCGGTAATTCAAACCGCCAGGTAAAATCACTGGCCAACAATGTCGCAGTCGAAGGCAAGAAAGCCGGTTTCGAACTTCTCGGGGTTGAAGGCGAAGACACCGCCGAGTGGATTCTGGTCGATTTTGGCGATGTGATTGTGCACATTATGCTGCCGGCAACACGCGCCTTTTACGATCTTGAAAAACTCTGGTCAGTGCGCCCTGGAGACTTTCCCGAGAACGGCGATGACGAGCAGAACCTGCTCGGCGACCTGACCTGAACATTTAACAGATGAAACTTAAACTGCTTGCCGTCGGTACACGCATGCCCAGTTGGGTAGACGCTGGCTGCAGTGAATATGGCAAACGTATGCCTCCAGAGCTGCGTATCGAAACCATCGAAATAGCACTGGGCGCACGGGGTAAAAACCAGCCCGCCAGCAAGGCTATCGAAAAAGAGAGCCAGGCACTGTTGAAAGCGATCAGCGCACAGGACTTTGTCGTTGCCCTGGATGTGATCGGGCGCTCCCTGAGCACCGAACAGCTGGCAACCAAACTGGGCGAGTGGCAGATGAATGGCCGCGATATCTGCCTGCTTATCGGTGGCCCGGACGGACTCTCAAAAGACTGTTTAGCCCGTGCAGATATGCGCTGGTCACTCTCCGACCTGACACTGCCCCACCCCCTGGTGCGCATAGTATTGATGGAGCAGATGTACAGGGCGTGGACAATCAATGCAAACCATCCCTATCATCGCAGTTAGTTGAGGAGCTCCCATAGATGGCAAACAGAGATGACGGACAGAGATGGTAAACAGATAGCATGAAAAATGGCACAGCTTTTTCAGACCCAGCTCGCGAACGCATAATGTTCGCCCGCCGGCTGCTGGTCACCGCAGTGGGAACCCTGCTGCTGACTGCTGTGCTTGTCGCCCGCTACTTTGATTTACAAATCTCCCGCTATGAAAATTTCGCCACCCAGTCCAATAACAACCGGGTACTGGTTCGCCCCGTGGCGCCCTCCCGCGGACTGATCTACGACCGCAACAGCAAACTGGTCGCCGACAACCGGCCCAGCTATAACCTGACCATAGTGCCGGAACGCAGTGAGGACCTGGAAAAACTGCTCGCCGACCTGGGTGAGATTATCAGCATCTCGGAACGCGATATTCAGCGCTTTCGCAAACGCCTGAAACAGCGCCGCCCCTTCGCAAAGACCAGCCTGCGCTTTAATCTCAGTGAAGAAGAGCGCGCCGTGCTCGCCGTCAACGGCCATCGACTGGTGGGCGCAGAGACCTCGGCGCGACTCAAGCGCTTCTATCCCGATGGCGAACTTTTCTCCCATGTTATCGGCTATGTGGGGCGCATCAATGAACGCGAGAGCAGGACAATTGAAGCGGTGAAATACAGTGGCACTGATTCAATTGGCAAAATTGGCCTGGAAAAATTCTATGAGCAGCAGCTGCTCGGTGAAGTTGGCAGTGAGCAGGTCGAGACCAATGCCCTGGGCCGGGTAACCCGGGTGCTGGATAAAACCGGTGCCGTATCCGGCGACAACCTAACCCTCTATCTCGACAGCAACCTGCAGAAGATTGGCCTGGATGCATTTAAAGACAAGCGCGGCGCCCTGGTCGCTATTGAGATAGAAACGGGGGGTGTGCTGGCGATGATCAGTGCCCCCAGCTATGACCCCAACCTGTTTGTCTCCGGGATCAGCCAGAAAAATTATGACAGCCTGCTCTATTCCAAAGACCGACCACTATTTGATCGCGCGATTCGCGGTCAGTATCCCCCCGGCTCCACCATCAAGCCGGTCTTTGGACTTATCGGGCTGGAACACAATATTGTCACTCCCAGCTACAAAATTAATGACAACGGTTATTTCTACTTTAAAGGGATTGAGCGTCCCTGGCGGGACCATAACTTTGCCCGCGGTGGTCACGGCCATGGGGTTGACCTGGCCAAGGCAATTATCGAATCCTGCAATATCTATTTTTACGGGCTGGGAGTTAAAACCGGTATAGACCTGCTCTCAGACTATGGCGCCCAGTTTGGTCTCGGTTCCACCACGGGCATTGACCTGCCGGGGGAAAAACGCG
>JBMYPM010000076.1:0-6403 GCA_049600275.1 Porticoccaceae bacterium
ACAGCCGTGCTCTGCGCTGCGGCAACTACGGCTGCATGCTGTTCAGCGTCCAAACCGGTGGTGCCAATTACAATCTTTTTCTGGTTGGCGGCACAGAATGTGGCATTGGCCACTGTGGCAACAGGAATGGTGAAGTCGATCAATACATCAAACTGGTCGGCCACCTCTTCGATAGAGCCGGCAACTGCCACGCCATTTTTACCAACACCGGCCAGTTCGCCGGCATCAACGCCGATCAGGGAGCTTTCGGGGCGTTCCAGTGCGGCACTCAGCTCAACACCTTCAGTTAGCGAGATAGCTTCGATCAGGGTTTTGCCCATTCGACCGCCTGCACCGGTAATCGCAATTCTGATCATCTTTTATTCCTATCCTGTTAGCTGTTTAATTTTTTGACTGGACTGATTGCGGCAATCCGCTGAATCAGCCTGGGTAACCCATAGTACGCAAGTTGATTTTAACCGGTCAAATTATCGAAGAACTTTTTGACCCCATCAAACCAGGTTGTACTGCGCGGTGAGTGCTTGCGCTTGCCATCCAGGCTGTCTTCAAAACTCTGCAATAACTCACGCTGCTCGGCACTGAGATTGACCGGCGTCTCCAGTACAACACGACACAGCAGGTCGCCAACGCCGCCACCGCGGACTGGTGCAACCCCTTTGCCGCGCAGACGGAATAACTTGCCACTCTGTGTTTCTGCGGGAATTTTTAATTTTACTTTGCCGGACAATGTTGGAACCTCAAGGTCTCCACCCAGTGCCGCCTGGGCAAAACTGATTGGCACTTCACAGTGCAGGTTGCTGTCATCACGGACAAAGATCGGGTGGTCACGGACCACCATCTGCACATAGAGGTCACCTGGCGGGCCGCCCTGGGGGCCTGCCTCACCTTTACCGGAAAGGCGGATACGATCACCTGTATCGACGCCAGCGGGAATCTTCACAGAGAGTGTTTTACGCTCTTCCTTTACGCCCCGGCCATGGCAGTCACCACAGGGATCAGTGATTATCTGGCCGCGACCATGGCACTGCGGACAGGTCTGCTGCACAGAGAAAAAACCCTGGGCCATTCGCACCTGGCCAGTGCCCTGGCAGGTGGTACAGGTAACCGGAGAGGTACCTTTGCGCGCTCCTGTGCCATCGCAGGTATCACAGTGACTCAGGGTCGGGACTTCTATCTGTACGGTTTTACCCTTAACCGCATCCTCGAGATCCAGCTGCAGGTCATAGCGCAAGTCAGAACCCCGTGCCGGGCCTCTGCGACCGCCACCACCGCCACCAAAAATATCGCCAAATACATCGCCGAAAATATCGCCAAAACCAGCACCGCCAGCGCCGCCGCCAAAACCACCGCCCGCACTGCCATCGACACCGGCGTGACCAAAGCGGTCATAGGCCGACTTTTTCTCTTCATCACCGAGAATTTCGTAGGCTTCCTGAGCTTCTTTAAATTTCTCGTCAGCGTTTTTGTCGTCTGGATTGCGGTCCGGGTGGAATTTCATCGCAGTGCGACGAAATGCCTTTTTGATCTCTGAAGAAGAGGCGCCTTTATCAACACCCAATACTTCGTAGTAATCGCGTTTAGCCATAACTGGTTTCTTTTTTCCTAACTAGCACAAATAGTATTAAGCGCGGAACAATGCCCGCGCCTAATAGAAGTAGAGATAACTGGCAACAGCTTACTTGCCGTCTTGCTTCTCTTGTTCAGCGTCTTCTTTTACTTCTTCGAACTCGGCATCCATGGCGTCGTCACCAGCGGGCTGTTCACCACCAGGTGCCTGGCCAGCTTCAGCCTGCTCTGCATACATTTTCTGGGCCAGGCCTGAAGAAGCTTCTGAAAGGACCTTGGCCGCTTCGTCAATGGCGTCTTTATCGTCGCCCTGAACAGCTTCCTCAACCTGCTTGATAGCAGCTTCAATAGCGCCCTTCTCTTCTTCAGAGGCCTTATCGCCTGCTTCTTCAAGGGTTTTCTTGGCAGCGTGAGCAAGGCCATCAGCTGTGTTGCGCGCCTGAGCCAGGTCTGCAAACTTCTGGTCTTCAGCAGCATTGGCTTCAGCATCCTGAACCATTGCATCGATCTCTTCATCCGAAAGACCTGAAGAGGCTTTAATAACGATCGACTGCTCTTTGCCAGTGGCCTTATCCTTAGCGCCAACATGCAAGATACCGTTAGCATCAATATCAAAGGTTACTTCAATCTGCGGCATACCACGTGGAGCCGGTGGAATATCAGCCAGATCAAAACGTCCCAGAGACTTGTTGCTTGTCGCCTGCTTGCGCTCACCCTGAACTACATGGATGGTTACCGCAGTCTGGTTGTCGTCGGCGGTTGAGAAAATCTGTGATTTCTTGGTAGGAATCGTGGTGTTTTTCTCAATAACCGGTGTGGCGACGCCACCCATGGTTTCGATACCCAGGCTCAATGGAGTCACGTCGAGCAGCAGCACGTCAGTAACATCGCCAGAGAGTACCGCACCCTGTAGGGCAGCACCTACGGCAACTGCTTCGTCGGGGTTAACATCTTTGCGCGGCTCTTTGCCGAAGAACTCAGTGACTTTCTCCTGAACCTTGGGCATGCGCGTCTGGCCACCCACAAGGATAATCTCGTCGATTTCACCAACTGATTTACCAGCATCCTTAAGCGCAAGCTTAAGTGGAGCCAGTGAACGCTCGATCAGGTCTTCAACCAGTGACTCGAGCTTGGCGCGAGTCAGCTTAACCACCAGGTGCTTGGGACCTGTTGCATCAGCAGTGATGTAAGGCAGGTTTACTTCTGTCTGGGCACTTGAGGAGAGCTCGATCTTGGCTTTTTCCGCAGCTTCTTTAAGACGCTGCATGGCCAGTGGATCGCCGTGAATATCAATACCGCTGTCGGCTTTAAATTCCGCTGACAAATACTCGATCAGGCGCATATCGAAGTCTTCACCACCAAGGAATGTATCACCGTTGGTTGCCAGTACTTCAAACTGCTTCTCGCCGTCAACATCGGCAATCTCAATAATAGAGATATCGAAAGTACCACCACCGAGATCGTAGACAGCTACCACTGAATCACCGGCAGTTTTATCAATACCGTAGGCCAGTGCCGCAGCCGTTGGCTCATTGATAATACGCTTTACATCGAGACCGGCAATACGGCCAGCATCTTTGGTTGCCTGGCGCTGGGAGTCGTTAAAGTAGGCAGGCACAGTAATAACCGCTTCTGACACTGTCTCACCGAGGTAATCTTCGGCGGTCTTTTTCATTTTCTTCAATACTTCAGCAGAAATCTGTGGTGCGGCTTTGCTGTCGCCCTTGATCTCTACCCATGCATCGCCATTGTCTGCCTTTACAATTTTGTAAGGCACCATTTTGATATCTTTTTGAACAACATCGTCTTCAAAGCGGCGGCCGATCAGGCGCTTTACCGCGTAAACTGTGTTGTGGGGGTTGGTCACTGCCTGGCGCTTAGCCGACTGCCCAACCAGGATTTCGCCTTCGTCGGTGAACGCAACAACCGATGGTGTGGTGCGTGCGCCTTCTGAGTTTTCGATTACTTTGGGTTTATCTCCTTCGAGGACGGACACACATGAGTTGGTCGTTCCAAGGTCGATTCCGATAATTTTGCCCATTGGTTAATTCTCCGTTACTTGTCTTTAAAGCCTGTTTCCAGGGTTTGCCTAATGTTTGTTTATCTATGTTTCTATATGTGGGTACTAGTTCGACAAATTCAAGGGCGGCGGTATTTATTTAATACCGTCGCCAGTGGATCATGACGCGCTTGAAACCACCACCATTGCCGGCCTGATCAGGCGACCGTTGAGGGTGTAGCCCTTTTGAAATACATCCATCACTGTATTGGGTTCCATATCCGGGTTGGGGACCATGGATACCGCCTGGTGCAGGTTGGCATCAAAGGGCTCACCAGCGGGATCTACAGCTTCAATCTTGAAGCGCTTTAACACCTCGAGAAAGCTCTTCAGGGTCAACTCAATACCTTCAGCGATAGCTTTCTGGCTTTCGTCTTCAGCATTGATCGCGCTGAGCGCACGCTCGAGGTTGTCGACAACTGGAAGCAGGTCTGCAGAAAATTTATCCAGTGCGAATTTGTGGGCATTCTCCACATCACGCTCGGCGCGACGACGCATATTTTGCATCTCTGCCTGAATTCTCAGCACATTGTCATTGGCATCTGCCACCTGCTGTTGCAGCTGCTCGGCTTCAGAGACCTGCTCGTCCTCGAGCAGCTCCTGCTCGATCTCTTCGTTGCTGACTTCTTCAGAGCCAGCTTCTGCTTCGTTCAACACTTCTTCAGGCTGAACGGCTTCTTGATCTTTTTGTTGGTCAGTTTCTGTTTCGCGTGACACACCAATTCCTCACTTCGTTGGTTATATTGGCCAAAATTTTTGGCTCTTCCTCAATATGGGGACAAACTATTCAGTTTCAAGCGATTGCGTAACGGCAATCTGTTCTGTATAAAACTACTCAAGTCATCAGGTATAAAAAAAGTGCTGTTATCAATAAATATCAACAACTACACCTTGGTTGAATCCCTTGAGATTGAGTTCTCAAAAGGCACCACTGCCATCACCGGAGAAACCGGTGCCGGCAAGTCGCTGGTGCTGGATGCACTGGGTATGGCGCTGGGTGATCGCGCCGACAGCGACACTATTCGCCACGGCAAACAGCGCGCCGAAATCACCGCTACCTTTGATATCAGTAATACTTCCGAGGCAAAACAGTGGTTGCAGAGCAATGACCTGGATGCCGACGATCAGTGCATTCTGCGCCGCCTATACACCACAGAGGGCCGCTCGAGGGGCTATATCAACGGCCAGTCCTGCACCATGCAACAGTTGCAGACTCTCGGCGATATGCTCACCGACATTCACAGCCAGCACGAACACCAGTCTCTTTTACGTCGCGAGACCCATCGCAGATTATTGGACGAATATGCCAATTGCGTCGAACTGGCCGAGCTGGTGGCAGAGAACTTTCAGCACTGGAACCAAGCCGATAAACAGTTAAGAAATCTTCTCGATCAGGCCGATGAATTAACCGCGCGGCGCGATCTACTGACATTCCAGGTGCAAGAGTTGCAACAGCTGGGGCTGGATAACAATGAACTCGAAAACCTCGAAAAAGAGCAGCAGGCACTGGCCAATGCCGATCAGATACTGCAGGACAGCCACAGTCTATTGGCAGTCTGTGATCAAGCGGAGAGTTTTAATATTCGCGACGGCCTCAATCGCGCGCTGACAATTCTATCGGGTTTAAAGCACAAGCCGGAGGCTCTGGCTAATGCCGAGGAGCTTTTGCAGAGTTCAATGATTCAGGTGGAAGAGGCAATCCATGAGATCGACAATCATATAGACCGTTTTGAGGCCGATCCACAGCGCCTGCAACAGGTTGAGGAGCGACTCTCAGCAATCTTTCAGCTATCCCGCAAGCACCGGGTCAACGCTGATCAGCTGGTTGAAACCCTGGAATCTCTGGAAGCGGAACTGCAAGAGCTAAAAGGCGGCGGTGAGAGTATTGAAATGCTTCAGGAAAAGCTGGAGAAATTAGCGGCTGACTATAAAGCCAACAGCGCCAAGTTGAGTAAAAAGCGCGCCAAAGCGGCGGCGGTTATGTCTGACGAAATCAATCAGCAACTGCAGCTTTTATCTATGCAAGGTGCTGAGCTGGTGGTTACAACTGCGCCAGTTAATGACGGAGAGTTTCGTGCAACCGGCAATGAGGAGATTGAGTTTCTAATTGCCACCAATCCCGGACAGCCCCATAAACCTCTGCAAAAGATTGCCTCTGGCGGTGAGCTCTCTCGCGTCAGTCTGGCTATTCAGGTGGTTGCTGCGGCGCATTCCAATATTCCAACGCTGGTGTTTGATGAGGTGGATGTGGGTATTGGCGGCAGTACAGCGGATGTTGTTGGTCAGCTTCTTAAACAGCTGGGTGATCGCGGTCAGGTGATCAGTGTCACCCATCAGCCTCAGGTGGCTGCTCATGCGCATCATCATTATCGGGCCAGTAAAGTGGTAGAGACTAATAGTGCTGAGTCGCTGATGACGCCGCTTGATGATCAACAGCGGGTTGAGGAGTTGGCGCGTATGTTGGGTGGTGCCAAGGTGACGGATCAGACGCTTTCTCATGCTTCTGAGTTGCTTAAGTTGGCATCTGCCTGAGCCCTATGTCATCCCGACAGAGCGCAGTGACGAGGGATCTCGAGATCTCTCACATACCTTCGAGATGACAGTAAATTGTCGACCCAATAAAATAAATTCTCCTTTAGAAAAAAACCTCCAGAAATTAAATTCCGCTTGGTTTAAGGCTTACCTACCCTAACCCCCTTTCAGAACCGTGGCCAGCAGGGATGCTGGCCTCGAGACTACAGGGATGTATTCACGGCGTGTTTTGAAAGGGGGTTAGGG